>NZ_PQLN01000282.1:0-552 GCF_002919855.1 Aeromonas sp. ASNIH8
AAAAGGGGGTTGGGATCCTGCGGACCTACAACCGGAGGGGGCAGGAAGCGCTCGAAGTTGTACGTGAAATTGAACAAAAAGGGGTAAAAGCAGCAGCATTGCAGCTGAACGTCGGGGATATGGCCAGCTTTGAACAGTTCGCCACTAAGGTGATTGAAAAACTGCATTCAGTCTGGAAGCGCAACACCTTCGATTATTTGTTGAACAACGCAGGTGTGGGTTTATATGCCCCCTATATGGAAACCACTGAAGCGCAGTTTGATGAAGTGATGAACATCCATTTCAAAGGCCCGTTCTTTCTGACCCAGGGGCTATTGCCGCTGATGGAAAACGGCGGGCGGATCCTCAACGTCTCATCTGGCCTGGCTCGTTTTGCGCTACCGGGCTCCAGCACCTATGCGGCGATGAAAGGGGCTATGGAAGTGCTCACCCGCTACCAGGCTAAGGAGCTGGGGGCGCGCGGGATCACCGCCAACATTATCGCCCCGGGGGCTATCGAAACCGATTTTGGCGGCGGTCGCGTACGCGATAACAAAGCAATCAATCAGCAGA
>NZ_PQLN01000283.1:0-550 GCF_002919855.1 Aeromonas sp. ASNIH8
CTGTAATCCTGATACAGCGCCATCAACAACCCTTCACGATCGCCGAAGTGATCGTAGGGAATGGGCTTGGTGACGTTTGCCCGCTCGGCCAGATAGCCCAGCGTCAGTGCCTCGGTGCCTTGCTGGCGTACGATCCCACGTGCCACTTCCAGCAACTGTACCCGTCGATCCTCTTTTCTTAACCGTTTAACGACCATATTGTCCTCGCGCCAGTGCCTACTAAAGGTAGTTTACACGGTTTATTCGCGAGGCTGTATGCTTTGCAATAATATCGCCGTCTCGTTGCTCCATACCAAATGGTTCCCTGGGTTAACATCAAACGGTTAACGCTCGCGAGGACCGCGGCGGCAGGATATGTTTCATATTACGGTGCAGAAGTGGATAGCGGGGTGTTGTGGCCGTAGGCCCGGCAAGCGAAGCGCCGCCGGGCATGCGAGAGTTATGACCGGAAATAAATCACCATCCGGCCACGGAACTGGCCTTGCTCCATCCCTTTAAAGATGGCCTTGATATCCCCCAGCGGACGCCGCCACACTTTCGGCACCACTTT
>NZ_PQLN01000284.1:0-549 GCF_002919855.1 Aeromonas sp. ASNIH8
GCGCCATTGATTACCAGACGGTGATCAGCTGCGCAAAACGCGACGACCGCAAGGTGCGCGTGATGGCTGCGGATTATGACAACCAGATCGATGAATTTTCGCTGGATGAGCCGATTGTTGCCCATGACAGCCAGCAGTGGTCTAACTACGTCCGCGGCGTGGTGAAGCATCTGCAAAAACGTAACAAGGAGTTTGGCGGCGCAGATCTGGTGATCAGCGGCAACGTCCCACAGGGTGCGGGCCTGAGCTCCTCTGCCTCGCTGGAAGTGGCTGTCGGCACCGTCTTCCAGCAGCTTTATCACCTGCCGCTGGACGGTGCGCAGATCGCCCTTAACGGCCAGGAAGCAGAGAACCAGTTCGTCGGCTGTAACTGCGGCATCATGGATCAGCTGATCTCGGCGCTGGGCAAAAAAGGCCACGCGTTACTGATCGACTGCCGCTCGCTGGGCACCAAAGCGGTCAGCCTGCCGAAAGGCGCGGCGGTGATGATCCTCAACAGTAATTTCAAACGCACCCTGGTGGGCAGCGAGTACACAACCCGCCGTGAGG
>NZ_PQLN01000285.1:0-585 GCF_002919855.1 Aeromonas sp. ASNIH8
TTTGAGCATTATAACGAACACCACCCGCACAGCGCCTTGGGATACCGTTCACCCCGGGAATTTCTGCGCAGTCGGGTATCACAATCCTAAGCGGGAAAAAGTGTCTGGACCTATGGGGTCAAATCCACTAAACAAGACACCGGTTTGAGGCCGGTGTCAGGTGATAACTAGATCTGTACAAAAGTTCACCAGACGGTACTGGATTGACACTTATACTAAGTCTCTGGGAATCAACTCTATCTTTTCTTTCAAAAGAGATACGCTTACCCGTTTACCATAGCGGCCAAAAGTGATCCCTGTTTTACTATGTCCCGCCAACTCAGCCACAATATGCTCAGCAACGTCCGCCTGCTGTAACTCATCGATGTAGCTATGCCGCAGCCCGTAAAGCGTGGGACGGCCCTGACCTACGATGCCAGCATCATTGAGGTGGCGTTGGAAGCGACAGGTGATGTTATGCGCCCAGTCGTCGTCTTTGCCTGATGGTTTGTCGTCGAACAAAAATACCTGCCCCTGACCGCGACGACTCTCCACATAGTCCAGGAATTGATGTCCGATCAACGCACTATGTAGCGGCACGGAATT
>NZ_PQLN01000003.1:0-115366 GCF_002919855.1 Aeromonas sp. ASNIH8
GACGATTAAAAAGTGTGAAGGCGATCCTGACTATAAAGTTAACTGCATATCACAGGCCTATAAGTATTTGTTTTGTAGGCAAAAAACTATTTTTAATTTTTAACAAAATGTTCACGATCTCGCCCTGCAAAACCGGTGAGTCCATAGTGAAGGATGCGCCAATCACAGAGGGAAGAACTGGTGACCCTAGCGACCCCATCAAGGAGTTTACCCCGCAGCAATTCATTAATCACTTTGGCAAGGCATATCAGGTCAGTCAGCAGATCCAGAAAAACCCAGAGCAATGGGATAACTACCTCGTACAGACAGGGATGAAGCCACCAGTTGACCACAAGGGATTCAGGAGTGCGGTATCAAAAATCAACGCAGACACGGCAAAGGCTATCAGCCAAATCCGGCGCAGTGATATGACCGAGCAGGATAAGCAGGTCGCAATTAAAGAAGAACGAGTGGCCGCAGAGACACAGATCAGCGACACCAAAGAAATATTTGATATGGGTGGTAAAAAGGCTGACGCTCCCGGTGCTGGAGCTGATACTGGATCAAGGCTACCTGAGCAAGTAAATGGGTGGGTTGGTGGTGATAAGAGAAAGCAGAGCTTTATTGACTCAGCAGTGAGTCGCGGCTTTGACTTTTCCACTTATACACCCGAGCAGCTTGAAAATGAATACCAGTCCATCATCAAGACGCAACGCCAGCGGTCGGCTTACGAGGCGATAATGGGTGGCGGGAAGCAGTGATTATAACCACCGCTGCTGGTTGAACATTTAGCCTGCCAGCGTTAGCATCTCTCCATACTCGGCCAATCTGTTCATTGGCCAGCACTCACCATATCAAGCCCTGATCGGTTCTCCGGTCGGGGCTTTTCTTTTGCAAAAAATCCGAGGATATCATGGCGGAAACCAACGAATTCGATGCCTACTGGGATGACAAGCTCAGCCAGCGTAACCTTGAGGTGGGGGGCATCGATGTCGCCAAAGGGATCGCTGGTGCTGCGGTAAAGGGGACCGGCTCTCTGATCTCGAATCTAAGTGCTGGCGACATTGCTCGCGGAGCCCGTGGTCTTGTTGATCCAACGATGAACAAGGTTGAAGAGGGTGGGGTCATTGATACTGCCCTGACTTGGTTGAATGACACTTTCGACCCAGAAGGTAAAGAGCGCCAGCGGGTTTCCGAGCGGGTAAAAGAGCTGCAGGACAGCGGGTCTCTGCCGAAAGGTGATGGTCAAAATAAGGATCTGACTGTAGCGGCGCTGCCAGGTTTATCTGCGCTTGCTGAGCCATTGAAGGGAGCGGAAGTTATTGGTGACATTGCAGACAAAGCGATAAAGCCGACAGCAAAGTTTATTGGTGAGCCCATCAAGGAGGTTGGTCAGGGAATCATTGAATCAACCTCACCAGATATGCAGGAGGCAATGAGCAACCCAGAGCTCTTCAAGGGTGGCCAGCTTGGGCGAGGGGCCGGGGACCCGGCAGCATGGGCAGGCGTTGCGGCGCAAGCTGTCGGTTCGCTAATACCGACTGTGGCCACGGCCGCTATCACCAAGAATCCAACCGCTGGCCTTGGTGTTGGCATGGGGATGTCAGTGGGCCAGGCCGGTGATGGCGCTTATGAAACGGCTATCAATAGCAACCCAATGGATTTGATCGACTCGCCAATCTTTGTTGGGGAATTGAAGAAGGTCAGCCAAGACCCAGAATTTGCCGAGCTTGATGGGGCCGCAAAGGTCGAAGAGGCGCAGCGACGATACGCAGAACTGTCGTCAAGCATGGCGAAGTCAAAGCCGGAGACCATTGCTGCCGCTGCGATGGGGACCATGCTTGGTGACGCAACCATCGTGAAGACAATGCTTGGTTCAGGTGCTGGCGGTGCTGTCCGTGGCATGCTGAAAGGGGCCGCAACCGAAGCTCCTGGTGAATTTGGTGAGGAATGGCTGCATCGGTATGTAGGCAACACCACTCAGAACCAGATGGCAAGTAAGCAGTTGGTGGAGCCAATGGCCGGCACCTTGGACGCTGGTCTACATGGCGCGGCGGGTGGTGTCATGGCCGGGGGCGCGATGGGCGGCGCTGCTGCAAAATTTGCCAAAGTGCTGCATGCCAATAAGGATAACCTGACGCCGGAGCAGGCTGTTGAGGTTGTTGAGCGATCTATGAAAAATCGCGGTGTTGATGATGCCACTGCAAGACAAGTAGCAGAGCAAGCTGCCAGTATGATGGCCAACCCCGATCTAGACGCTGCCGTGGATGGCCTGGCCGATCCGCCGCAAGCAAGCAGCGATCAAAACCCACTCGGCCCCAGCGCCAGCCAGTTTGACGAGCTGCGTGATGTGCCGGCCTACCTGCGCCGCGACGATACCGCAGAGCGGTTCAAAGGCATGGCTGCCGATAGCGAGGTGCAGCGCGCCCTGGCTGGTGAGTTTGGCCAGTCAGTGCAGGAGCTGGTTGCCTCCCAGATGCAGGCTGGCGATCAGGGCAAGAGCCTTTATGAGCGAGCTCAGGCTGGCGAGCTCGGGCTTGACCCGTTCGCGGGTAACAAGAGTGCCCAGCAAGTGGCCATGGAGAACCAGCGCCTAGCCCTGCCGCTCAAGGATGTGATCTTTGCAGGTGACGCCAATGCCAAGCCCAAGGGAGAGGCGTTGGCTGCACCAGGGGATCACGATGATCATCAGGCCGGTCCCGGCCCGCAGTTTCGTGGCACAGAGCGCACCCGGTGGCAGAGCGGGCAGGAAGGCGACCTGCTTCCGCCAGAGCGTGATCCGCGGTATTACGCTGCCGAGGCACTGCCCGGAGCCACTATAGAGGGTGAAGGGCGCGAGGTGGGCAGCGAGTTGCCATTTCGTGATGTGATCTACGGGGCTGACCAGCGCCAGCAAGAGGCGAGGCCGTCTCCCACCCGAGCGCAGCAGCAGGCCGATGATCGCCCCATGATAGGTAAGTCAGACACCATCTTTGCCGCTGGCACGCCGGGCGCTGACCCGCGCAACAGCGCTTACACCCCGCCGCGCCTGTCCCGCGATCAGGTTGACAGCACCCTGGGGGAGGAGTCCATTCGGGATCCGCGCAGCCCGGTCGCGCAGTCCATCGCCAAGGCTGGCAGCGCCACAGATAGCGTGTTTGGCCCGCTCAGGACCCTTCGCATTACCCGCAAAGGCAAGCCGTTCGCCAGCGAGAAAGAGGCTGCCATGGCCAGCCGCAAGGGCAAGGAAATCCCGGTCCCCCTCAATGGCGGTGGCTTTGGCGTGGCCGAGATAGCCGAAGTGGAGCAGGTGAGGACCGAACAGCCCACCCCCAGCCAGCCCCAACAACTCGCACCGGCCGTCGATACCGGCTACCGGGATGTTATCCCTTCCAGCGAACAATCCGAGGTGACCCATGGCCAGCCTACCCCGATACCTGCAATCAGCAGTGAGCGACCAGGTGATCAGCCTGGAGCAGGCGATCCGGTTGCAACAGGTGTTGGACAAACCCCTGCCGAACTCGCGGAGCGAGCTGGACCCGGAGATCCGGCAGATGGCGCTTCTCTTGCACCTGTACCTGTCACCCAACCAGGAGAGGAAAATGCACTGACAGCCCCGGCACCTGCCGGGGTTGCTGTATCTGAAGAGGTGCAACCTGAGCAAGCTCGCACGACTGCCGGGCCAGCGGCGGCACCGACACCATGGTCGGGGATGATCGATAACCCTGACGGCACCATCACCCTGGAAGGGGAAGTGGCGGCCCTCAAGTCGTGGGCGAAGGATAACGGCGTGAAGGCGATCCCGGGCAAGGGTGGCCTGGTAGTGTCCACGACTTCGGTAGCGAAGGTGCGACAGCTCACCACGCCTGCCACCAGTGAACCGGTGCGGCAGATTGAAGCGGCCCGCGCCGAGATAGCGCCGGAGCCCACCGAAGCACAGAAGGAAGCGGGGAACTACAAGAAGGGGCACATCAAGCTGCAGGGGCTGGATATTGCGCTCGAGAACCCCAAAGGCTCCACCAGATCCGGTACCGATCAGGATGGCAAGGCATGGCAGTCAACCATGACCCATGACTACGGCTACATTAAACGCACCCTGGGGGCGGACGGAGATCATGTCGATGTGTTCATCGGTGACAAGCCGGATAGCGAGACGGTCTATGTGGTGGACCAGGTTGACCCCAAAACCGGCAAGTTTGACGAACACAAGGTGATGATGGGCTTTTCCGATGAGCAGGCCGCCCGGGAAGGCTACCTTGGCAACTACGAGGCGGGCTGGAAAGGACTGGGTGCCATCAAGGCGATGCCGGTGGAATCGTTCAAGCGCTGGGTGAAGGAGGGGGACACCACCAAACCAGCCGACTCCATGGAGAGTGAGCCTGTTGATGCCAACGCGTTGGCCGATGAGGAAGCTATCGCGGTTGCGGATGAGTTGGGCATCGAGCATGGGGATAACCCTGATGATGCGCGCTGGGGGCTGGACGGCATCAAGGCTGATGTGCTGGCCGCTGCCGTTGGCCGGGTACGCAACCCTGGCGAGCCGGTAGCCATCAAGCGGCCGCTCGATAACCCCAACATTGTGGCAGCACCTCCCATGGAGGGCGACCCCGTCACTCGCGCCAAGAAAGTACGGATGTCCCAGCAGCGGGAAGGAGGTTATGAAGGGCTATCGGTTGACGAAGCGACGCGGATCGTGGACGATTTTCTGGCGGACTTTAACGGAAACATTCCGCTGAAGCCGTTTATCAGGGAGAAGGTCAGTGAAATCTACCGAAACGTCGCCGACGATTCCGATACCGCCAGAACCACCAAGGGTGCCTATCACCCCTCCGCCGACCTCTTCACCGTCGTCGCAGGAAATGCCAGAGGGACCGTTTCTGGATCTCCCGCTCTTCGTTTGCAGAAGGGACGACTACGAGAATCAGTGGAGTTGGGAGCGAAAGCGGACCTCCTCAAAACTTTACGCCATGAGTTGCTGGGTCACTACGGCCTGGACACGTTTGCGCCAGAAGATAAGCGGGCTCTGCTCCAGAAGCTGATCGCAGCACAAAAGGAGCCGTGGCTTGCCCCCGCTTGGAGGCATGCCAGCAATCTGGGTGACCAGCTCGATGCGATCAAGGAGCACGAGCGGGAACTGGCGGTCGCTGAAGAGGCGTTTGCCCGCCTCGCCGAGCGGGAACTGCCTTCTCGCGCCATCCAGACCTGGAACGATATCAAGGCCACCTTCTCCCGCCTGCTGCGCAAGATCGGTTTGGTCAAGGGCCCTATCAAGGAGCACGAGCTCGACAGCCTGATCCGGGCCGTGAGCAAGGGCATTCGCAAGGGTGAGCGCACCCGCCAGAACATCCGCGGTGATAAGGAGGTGATCGGCAAACAAGCCGATGAGCCAGCCAAGGATGACAAGCCCGAGCGCATCATCCGCTTCTCAAAGCAGGCAATGGCACAAGGGGACAAGCCGGCTAAGCACCTGACCCGTAAAGAGGCTGAGCTGGTTTCCCATGGTTGGTTCAAGCAGTACCGGGGGGCGAGCGGCATCAAGGTGCAGATCCACGCCACCCAAGCAGAGCTTGAAGGGGCCCTGGGGCTGGATGCCAAGGACGGATTGATCCGTCGCGCGGCGTTTGACGACGATGCAGGCACCCTGCACGTGGCTGCCGACACCATCTCCGACCCCAAGCGGATGCGCGAGATCCTGCGCCATGAGGTGCTGGCCCACTATGGCCTGGCCAATGTCCTGGGTGACGGGGAATACACCAAGCTGATGAGCCGCCTCATCCAGTCCCAGAAGGACCACAGCATGAAGCCGGTGTGGGACTGGGTGAACACCCATTACGCCGATGAGGACATCGGCACCCAAGCCGAGGAAGTGGTGGCCCACCTCGCCGAACTGGAACAGGGGGCTTGGGGCCGTGGCTGGGATCAGGTGGTAGCCTGGGTCACCCGGGCGCTGCGTGCGGTCGGCTTTGTACCTGATGGCATTACCGCCGCGGAGACCCGCTCCCTCATCGAAGGGTTGGGCAAGAAGCTCAAGCGTTCCGGGCCGGATGATAATGGTCCGGACGGCGACAAGAAATTCAGCCAGGAGGTAGATCTTCCAACAGAAATAAGCCAAGACTCGGTTGGAAAAACCCTTGATGTTAGCGGAGTGGAGAGACCGACCATAAACCATGATGGGCAGCCAATCCACCAAACCGAGGAGGGGCTTCGCAACTTCTGGCGTTGGTTTGGGAATAGCCTGATGCGAGATGGTGCGGGCAATCCAGTTGTTGTTTATCACGCAACAGAATCAGATATTACTGCGTTTAATACGCGTGATGCGGTCGAGAATCAATCGTTCTATTATGGTGAAGATAATGGTAGAGAAAAAGACGCCGGGGGATTTTTCTTTACCCCCGACAAGACACTCGCCAACGATTACGCCGAAAATCGACCTAATGCCAACATCATTCCCGTCTACCTGAAATTGAATAATCCAGTCTATCTGGACGAGATGAGCCTCGAAGAGCAAGGTAATTATCTGCGCGAGGCCAGAGCGAATGGGCATGATGGTGCCATCATTGGTGATGGCCTCGAATACGTAGTTTTTACCCCTGAGCAAATTAAATCTGCCATCGGAAACAATGGCGAATATTCCAAGTCCAACCCGGATGTCCGCTTTAGCCAAACCAATACCGCAGCCGACGACTCTAAAACTCTTGAGCAATCCATCAAGCAAAAGGCGGTCTACCAAGCCGGAGCTGCTCTTAGCTCAGTAAAAAACTGGCTCAAGCAGGGGCGACCGTTGATGCTTGGGACCTTGACCGACCTGCAGATTGACCAAGTTTACCGAGATATCACGGGCGGGGCTGTATCCCAGTATCAGCGCTTGCGCACCCAGATGGAGGCTGATCGCAACGACATTCTGCTGGATGCAGAAACCCGGATAGACCCTCTGTGGGATGCGCTCGGCAAGCAGGAGAAGGCAGATCTTTCCAACCTGATGCACGATGCCACCATGGCCCGTTTGCACCCTGACAAGTCACTGGATGAAAACAGCTACTACCAGGAGGCAAAGCAGAAGCTGGAGCGGGCCAAGAAGCCGGAGACGCGCGCGGCCTATGAAGCGGAGCTTCACATCATCGAGCGCAATCACTCCGAGCTGGCCCGCCAGTATCAAGCCTTGACCCCCAAGGCCAAGGCGCTGTACGACACCATGCAGGACACCTACACCAAGCAATGGGAATCCCTGCGTGGTGCGATTGAGCAGCGACTGGAGGATTTGCTGGGTGTAAACCAAGGGCGTGCCATGGCTGCCGAGATGCGCCAGAAGATGGAGCACGCCCTGCAGCATGGCCCTTACTTCCCGCTGACCCGCTACGGCGACTACGTGGTTAAGGCTCGCAAGGGGGACGAGTACGTCCGCGAGCACTTTGAGCGACGAGCCGACGCCGAACAGGCGGTTAAGCAGTACCAGCGTGACGGTTACAACGCGGTGATGACGGTCAAAGAGGAGGGCGGTGGCGATAGCGCCAACGCGAACCAGCTCGGCATGGAGATGCTGAGCTTCCTCGATAGCGCCGATGGGGTCAGTAAGAGCGCCTTGAAAGACGAGATATGGCAGGCGATGCTGCGCATGATGCCGGATGCCTCCTACGCCAAGCATGCCATTCACCGACGTCGGGTGAAGGGGGCCAGCCGAGATGCACACCGAGCCTACCTCAACAGCGTCTACCACTATGCCCGCCACGTATCCAAGATCCGCTATGGCCACAAGATGCAGGGGGAGCTGGACAAGCTGAGCGAGCAGATCCGGGCTGGTGTCGCTGGTGAGCCAAGCAGCCTCAAGCCAGAAGACCTGGAGATCGCTCAGCAGGTGCTCAATGAGATGAACAAGCGCCATGACCTGAACATGAACCCGACCGGCAAGGCGTGGGCGGGTTCTGCCGGTAATATCGGCTTTCTCTACTACATCGGCCCATCGGTTGCCTCTGCTGTGGTCAACATGACCCAGAACTTCACCGTGATGCTGCCCCAGCTGGGAGCCAAATATGGTTTTGCGAAGTCTGCTGCCGCCATGACCCAGGCGCTGGGGGATTATGTGAAGCACGGTAAATTCAAGGCTGGCACTACCGAAGCGTGGCACTCACTGACGCGCTCTACCACGTTGCCAGCGGATGAGCGGGCCATCCTGGATAGGCTTTACCGTGCAGGGGCGCTGGATCTCACCCAGGCGCACAGCATTGCTGCCAAGGCTGACACTGACCAGCAAGATGCCAAGCCGATGGGGAAACGCTGGCGCCGAGCCATGCGCTGGGCGGGGGCCACCTTCCACAACGCCGAGGTGCTCAACCGTGAGGTGGCGGCCCTGGCCGCCTACCGTTTGCTCAAGCAGGCGGAGCCGACGCTCAATGGCCAGCAATACGCTGACCGGGTGGCTGAAATGGTGTATGACGGCCACGGCAACTACGCCGCCAGCAACCGACCACGCTACATGCGCAACGACATCACCAAGGTGCTGACCCAGTTCAAGATCTACAGCCAGATGATGACCTACGTTCTTTACTCCAATGCAATCAAAGCAGCCAAAGCTGGGTCGTTGAAGGCTTGGAAGAAGGGAGTGCTTGGCAAGGAGCTGACGCAAGATGACCTCAGAGCGATTGCCGATGGCAAGCTTGCAGCCAAGACCCTTGGTGGCGTGCTCGCCACCCACTGGGTGATGGCGGGGGTGATGGGATTGCCAACTCCACTGACCTTTGCCGCCTACGCGATAGCGGCAGGGCTAGACGACGATGATGACCGCAGCGGTGAAGCGTCATTCCGCCTGGCACTGACCGAGGCGCTCGGGCCCCGCGCCGGGGAGCTGCTAGCCAAAGGGCCGATGGATGCCTTGACCAACCTCAGCATTGCCGGCCGCACCGGGCTGGGCGATCTGTGGTGGCGTAGCCCCAAGGAGGGCACCGAAGGGGACGATCTGGCATGGCACGCTGTTCAGCAACTGCTGGGCCCGGTTGCCGGGATTGGCATCAACCTGGCGCGGGGCACAGGGCAGATGACGGATGGCCATATTCAGCGCGGGCTGGAAACCATGTTGCCGAAGTCGATTCGCGACGTTGCCAAGTCCTATCGCCAAGCGACAGAGGGGGAGCAGACCATCAAAGGCGACATCATCATGGATGATGTTGCGACCTGGAACGTCGCCATGCAGGGGCTGGGTTTCGGTAGCGCCCAAATGGCCAAGAATTACGACGCCCGCGAATACATCAAGGGCAAGGAGAAGCGCATCGCGGATAAGCGCTCCCAGTTGTTGACCGACTATTACATGGCCCGCAAAAGCGGTGAGATGGACGAGGTGCAAGAGGTACTGGAGCGCATCAAGATGTTCAATGCCATCCACCACCCTCACGAGCGCATCACCGGCAAGAGCTTGGCGTTGTCCTTTAAGTCAAAGCTTCGTAGCAACGAGCGCACTCAGGGTGGGGTATACCTCAATCGCAACCGCGAATACCTGAGAGAGGAGGGGCGCTTCGCAGATTGATGGGGAATGGCGGCCGCCTGATAAAAAGGGAATCAGGCGGTTTTTTGCTCTTCTAACCAAAGCGCGTAAAGGATATCGGCAAACCACTCTTCTGGCAGCTCGCCGAGCACAAGGTCAACCATTGCATCTGCCAGCTTCTCGTTATCTCTTTCAATCTCGAAGTCGTTGAGGGAGAGATACTCAAGGCAGACCGCGAGCCCGGTGCGCTTGTTAGCATCTGAAAAGGCGTGAGCGGTACCGATGGCCATTGCGTACTTTGCAGCGATGAGAAACACATCGTTTAGCCCGCTGTAGGCGATGGCATTGTCGATGCGGCCAAGCGCCCCCTCCAATAACGCGATGCTGGCAGGACCCTGATGACCAGGCGACGCACCAAGAATGTAGTGGTTAATCTCCAGCACCCGAGCGGGAGGAAACTGGATGATGTCCATTACATGTCAGCCAAACGGGTGAAGGTTTTTTCGTGGGTTTTCAGTGTCAGCTTGGTTTCAGACTTGATGATCTGGCGACCCTCTTCACCGTCCAGGCACAGGTTCTTTTCAGCTTTGATCTGCGGCCGATTCTGCACTTGTGGCAATCCATATTTGTTGCTGACGGTGTTGTCTTTCATGCTGTGGCTACCTCTTGATGTCGCATGGTGAGACTTTACCATAAATGGTAAATCGACAACCGGTGGGATGTCCAATTCCGTTGCGCGGCCCTGGCTGACCCCCAGTGACAGATGTAAGCTGGGGGTATTTTCAGGGAGCGAGTTATGACGGTGAGAGAGTGTGTCGAAGGAATTCAAGAGGCGCTATGGTTTCTGGCTGGCCGCATTATGGAGGGGGTGGCAATGGGGTTTATCATCGCCTGCCTGATCGGTAGCACAGACACCTTCTTGGGGGTGTGGATCATCACCGGCGCCATGTTCGCGATGTTTGGGCGGCACTGGAGGGGGTGAACTACCTTCCTCTGAGCAATGAAAACAACCCTACGACGCCAAAGGCAGAAAATAACGCCACACCAGGCAATGCAGCTGCAAGTGATGCAATCCAGTGCCAGCCAAGGCCATGAAGAGCACCAAAGAATACGGCAATGGGTATTATCGGGGCCATTCTAAAGAGCAATATTACGACCATCGCTAGAGTGGCGTAACCATACCCAATAAAATATGAAATGCCAATAAACCCCAAGTATAGGTAAGCAATGGAGGCTAGCAGAATGCCACTCATAGTCAAAGCTGGCGCTATTGATATAACTGCGCCCACTAGATTCTTCACCATGGTCGTCATTTTTCGAGCCAAATAAATAGTGATGATAGCCAACGCAGATATACCTACTATTTGAGAAGGTAGGGCTTTATTGTTTGGTGCCAGCAGTTCACAAATGTATGAGGTTGCCAACGTAAATAGCACTAGCGTAGCTATAAATGCGATGCCAAACAAACACCCGTACATATTTGCCTTTGCCTCGATGGCGTCGGCATCATACTGCTCTTTGCTATAGCACGGCAGCGCTGACTCATCTTTTTTTATCTCAATGATATTGCGGATTTTGTGTTTCCTGGCGTTCCTTTTTTGATACGTGTTATCACCAACGAAATCCTTATGCGGCTCCACTCGTGATCTCCATCACAAAATCAAATAGGGTTTAACAGCACGACTTAGTCGATGCTGTTCAACGTGCTCTAACAGGCCATCCCACTCTTCCTGCAAAGTTGAGTACAATAGTTGACCACTGGTACTCCAAAGATCCGGGGATGCTTTGATGGTTTCCCAGATTCTGAGCTCGTCGTAATCCAGGAGGTCAGGGCGAGCCATAGCAAGATTAGCCAAGCGAACCGACTCATCGGTTGACCATAACCTATCAATCACTTCTAAAAAGCTATCGCCGCGCTCGATATCGAAGATGGCTTCAGCACCGGCGCGTTCAACAGCCCACTCAATCACCCCTGTAATCGTCCGCTTCTGATGTCTTGCCATTAGATCAATCAGGTACTTAGAGCGCGGATCTAGCCTCAATGAGAGGTTAACGCTAGTAGTGTTCTTCTTTGATTTTTTCTCGATAGCCATAACTGGTCCTAATGTGCCGATTGGGATAGTCATCAGCATTTTTCAATGGCGACAAGTATTTACCATGCAGCGCATGAGAGTCAAAGCGCTTCGTTTCACATATGGTATTGAAAAATCATTGCATGCGGTGATTTGTTGGATTATCTTCATCATGTCGAAACGACAACCAAGAGAGGAAGAAGGTGGAGAGCGAGAAGAAAAAACCAATACAGATACGCATGACGCCAGCGATGATCGCGGAGTATAGCGAGAATGCAGACCAACATTTCAGGACGCTGGCAGCAGAGGTGATGTACAGACTGGCGGTACTGGATGCACTGGTAAAAAGGGGAGAGGTAAACCTGAATGAGTTCAAGTTTTAGCAGAAAGAATTCGGCCAAGACGGGTGGAGCCGCCAAGGCCGAGGGATGTAAACCTAACCAGCAAAGTAAGGACTACGGTATGACTATACATCAATCGGATAGACAAACGAAAGTCAATGCCATCGTTATCGAGAGCCATTCTATCGCAGTGAAGGCTGACGGCATGTACTGCCTCAACGATCTACACAAGGCCGCTATGGCGTTGGGTAAGGCGACCGAGAGCCAGCGTCCGGGGGCATTCTTTGATGCAGAAACAAACCGAGAGTTTGCCCGTGTCGTTTCAGAAAGTGCAGGTATCGCTGCATTTAAATCTATAAAGGGCCGCAACGGTGGCACCTGGGCTGTCGAGTTGGTAGCCATGAAATATGCCGGCTGGATCGATGCCTCATTTGAAGTGCAGGTCTATGCCGCAGCTCAAGCCCTGCGCCACGGCGACATTGAAAAGGCGGTTGAGCTCTCGGGTAGCAAGGCAGCCAAGGCGGCGCTGGATGACATGCGGTTAGCCAAGGCTGTCACGTTGCGCGCTCAGGCGCTCGATCAGCAGATCAAGAATGCTCAGGCAATTTGTAATCTGCTCCCCCACCTGAGCGATGTGTCTCGCCAAACCATTACCGCATCACTGGTTAACCCAGTGGCGGGCGCTGACATCATTCCGCTGCCATTGCTCACTGAGCATTACTACACAGCCACGGAGGTGGGCGACCGCTACGGCATCAGTGCCAACAAGGTGGGCCGCCTCGCCAATGAGCACGGCTTGAAAACCGAGCAATACGGCAAGGTGTTTCTCGACAAATCGCCAAACTCGCCCAAGCAGGTGGAGTCGTTCCGCTACAACGACGCAGGCATGAAGGCCATTGGCGAGATCATCACACTGCTGGAAGTTGGGGGTGCGGCATGAACCTTCATCAGCAAACCAAAGTTTTGGCAGGGCCGCAGAATGACGGCGGCAGCCTGATCATGAAGTCTTTCGAGAACTACCAGATCCGCATCATCACCGACGAACAGGGCGAGCCTTGGTTTGTGGCCAGCGATGTTGCCGCCGTACTGGGGTATGCGCAAACCAACAACATGAACAAGCTGATTGATGAAGATGACAAGAACAAGAGGGTGCTCCAAATTGGAGGAAACTATGTCAATCAATCACTTATAAATGAGTCAGGCCTCTATCAAGCCATCTTCGGCAGCACGAAATTAGAAGCCAAACGCTTTAAACGCTGGGTCACCTCCGAAGTGCTGCCGAGCATTCGCAAGATAGGCAGCTATGGCGCACCGGCCGCCAACCTGCCTGACTTCAGCAACCCGGCCGCCGCTGCTCGCGCTTGGGCTGAGGAGTACGAGCGCGGTCAGGTGCTGGCTATTGAGAACAAGCAACAGCAATCGCAGATCGACTCACTCGAGAGCCTATTCCGCCAGGGTATGACCATCCCACAGTTCTGCAAGATGCTCAACGGCGTCAACTCTCAGCAGGTGTGCGCCTATTTTGAAGATCGCGGCTGGTTGTACAACGAAAGCCGTTCCGGCAAGCGCTGGCGCGCCGCATCTTACGCCCGTGACACCTACCTCACCGAGGAGCAGCATGAGCAGAAGCGGCATGGTTTCGACCCCTTCATCTATTTCACGCCTGTGTTGTTGCAGAAGGTGGCGGTACGGATCTATCAGATCTACCTGAAAGGTGAGCTCCCCATGAAGAAGGATTGGGACGGTCTGTTCACCCAGGACAAAGTGATCAAGGGGGCCGCATGAGCAGCCAGCCTATTTACCCAGTTTTTAGATTCAGAGATAGCGTCAGTGACGGTGAGAAGGAAAGACGCCTGTCGGGGTTTCGTGATGCCATGCAATCTGTGTCACTGGCTCTCAGCATGAGTGAAAGCCCCCCAATTGTTTTGAGTGCGGCAAGAACAACGCTGGCTGCTGCGTACCTGTTATTCAACGGTAGGGCATTCAACAATGGCACTGTCAGTAAGCTGCTCACACTGGAGGATATTGAGTGGACAATGAGCTGCACGCTCGAAGCTGAGTTTTATGGCGAGGGCGGAAGTAAAATCACTGCGTCTAAACTGACAGAGCTGTACATGTGCCTGACTGTAATTGATGACCACACATGCTGGCTTTCAGAGGCCGGGATTGGGGTGATGGATGACCTGATGATGAGTACCCTTGGCGTGACATTTGTGATGCCAGACTTCGTCACCGAGTTCATGGGAGGTCTGCAATGAGCGCCGCCCAACTGCAGGTTGAGTTGAATGCCCTGCTGGGGGAATTGGAGGTTATCGACCTCTGTCCTCAGGATCGCAGGGCGCTTGTTGACAGGATCCAGCGCATGATGCCTGACAAGGCTGACTGATACTGATGGGGCTGCGGCCCCATTTTTAATACCCAAATCAGTCCGAAAATGATAAATTCAAGAAGTTTACTGTATGTGTATACAGTGTTTCACAGTCGAGAGACTGGGAGAGCAAGGGGGAAATCGGATGGAATCACTACTAAGCGAACTGGAAGAGTTTGTTGAGACGCTGGACCTGGCGCCTGAGGAGGAGAGCAAGATCGCGCGCATTCTGGAAAAACTACGCGATGAAGCCACCGTGTCAGCGTGATGCGGAAGGATTCGGATTGGCCCGCCACTGTGCGGGCTTTTCTATGCCTGGATGGCAGAAAAGAAAAAAGCCTGCATTTCTGCAGGCTTTCTTGCTCTTGGATCACCAGTGGATCATTTCGATTCCAGTTTTGGTCCAGTCACTGTCGCTATGTTTTTGCTAAGTGGCTGTTTTTTCTTGGTTTGTCCTGTCAGTGTCCTAGTTAAATTGGTGGAGCTGGGGGGATTTGAACCCCCGTCCAAAATTACTACATCCTCGGTACTACATGCTTAGTCACTCTTTACATTCGCCAACACGCTGCGGAGAGACACGCCACGCATTGACTAGCTCGATTGGTTTTAATGCTTCCGCCCCGAGCAGGACTTCCACACGATCCTGTGAAGGATGACCTTCCATTTCCCTAGGACACAGGCAAGCTAGGGGAGAAGGGCTCAGCGCAGGTTATTAAGCTGCGAGTGCGTAGTTTTCGTCGTTTGCGACTATTTTTTTGCGGTTTATTAACGAGGCCTACCGCACCTCGGCATGCACCTTGGGTTTCGTGAATCTTGTCGAATCCAGAATCAGCCCCAAGTTGTCAAAAGGGATTGTACGCAAAAATCCTGTCATGGCAAGGCGTTGATGGCAATCGACCGGCCTTGGCCGGTCGATTGCTGGTTTATTGGTCGCCGCAGGGGGCCGGCGGCGCACAATCAACCGCGGTGCTTGTTCTTCATGATGCGGGCCTTCTCACGGTCCCATTCCCGTGCCTTGGTGTCTTCCCGCTTGTCGTGCTCTTTCTTGCCTTTCACCAGGCCGATCTCGACCTTGACCCAGCACGCTTTCCAGTAGAGGGCCAGCGGCACTATGGTGTAGCCCTGACGAGCGGTCAGGCTCTCGAGCTTGTCGAGTTCACGGCGACTGAGCAGCAATTTGCGGGTGCGGGTCGGATCGCATACCACGTGGCTGGAGGCGGCGTTCAGCGGCAGGAAGCTGGAGCCGAACAGGAAGGCTTCCCCCTGCATGAAGATGACATAGGCTTCGCTGATGTTGGCCTTGCCCGCCCGCAGGGACTTCACTTCCCACCCTTGCAGGGACAGACCGGCTTCCACGCGCTCTTCGATGAAGTACTCGTGACGGGCGGTTCTGTTGAGTGCAATGGTGCTGGACCCGGCTTTGTTTTTACTGTTCTTTTTGCTCATGACGGGGGCCTTAGGCAATGTTTAGGAAGGCGCATTATACGTGGGTGGCGGCGGCTGTAAAACGCACAGCGCTCCGAGTGGCGGCTTTGTGAGCAGTTCGATGACGATTTTGAGGGAAGGGCGGGGCGAGAGCAGGCCACACTGGCCGGAAAGTGTGCGATTGCCCTGCTTGGTGACCCGCGAACAGTTTCGGCGGTGATTTTGGCTGACAAGGTGATAAAATCGGGCCGATTGGATGAGGAAAACCCATGCCCCGTATTACTCGCAGTGCCCTGGTGATGTTCAGCGCGGAACAGATGTTCCGGCTGGTCAATGATGTTGATGCCTATCCTGAGTTCCTGCCCGGCTGTGTCGGCAGCCGTGTTCACGAGTCAGGTGAAGACTACATGATGGCCTCGGTCGATGTGGCCAAGGCAGGTATCGCCAAGACCTTTACCACGCGCAACCAGCTCGATGCCAATCGCACCATCAAGATGGAGCTGGTGGAGGGGCCTTTCAGCAAGCTGGCGGGATGGTGGACCTTCACGCCCCTGGACGTGGATGCCTGCAAGGTGGAGTTCGATCTCGACTTCGAGTTCACCTCCAAGCTCATTGAGCTGGCCTTTGGCCAGATCTTCCGCGAGCTGGTGAGCTCCATGGTGCTCGCCTTCTCCAATCGTGCCAAGGTGGTTTACGGTGTCTGAGCTCCTCAATATCGAAGTGGCCTATGCCCTGCCCGAGCGGCAGACGGTGCTGTGCATCAGGGTCTCGCCAGAGACCAGTGTGCTGGCGGCCATCGAACAGTCCGGCATCCTGCAAAAGCACCCGGAGATCGACCTGTCGGTCAACAAGTTCGGTATCTACAGCCGTCCGGTCAAGGGCGCAGAGCCGGTGCAGGAGGGGGATCGCATCGAGATCTACCGCCCTCTCATCGCCGACCCCAAGGAGATGCGCAAGAAACGTGCGGAAAAAGCCAAGGAAGAGGGGCGCGCCGATGTGGTCACCGGCGGGCGACCCGATGTGCACCGCAAGCGAGACGATGCCGGCACCTGACGGGTGATGGGCTGTGACAAGGGGCGCCGTGGCGCCCCTTTGTGATCGTCTCGCCCGGCGCGGGGCATCACAGGGTGAGCAGGCGCTCGTTTTCCACCGTCTCTATTCCGCTCTCCTGGATGGCAAGGCGCGCCATGGCGTGCGCCACCTGGCTGGCCTCGATGGCACGCCAGCGGCGCAGCGACCCGCGCAGCAGGGGCTTTACCAGCGGATAGATGGCCTGGATGATCTGCTCCGAACGGCGCGCAGGTTCGCGATGGCCGAGCAGCATGGCCGGGCGCAGGATGACGAGCCGCTGCCACTCCTGGGCCAGCAGAGCCTGCTCCATCTCGCCCTTGGTGCGGGGATAGAGGGCAGGAGAACCCGGGTTGGCGCCCAGACTGGAGATCACCAGCAGGCGGCGGCAGCCGTGACGACGGGCGAGCGCGGCAAAGGCCAGCACATAGTCGAGATCGACCCGGCGAAATGCCTCGGCCGAGCCGGCATCCTTGCGGGTGGTGCCAAGGCAGCAGAAGGCAATGTCCACAGGGGAGGGCAGCGTCAATCTGTCCAGCGCGTCGAACGAGGTGGGCAGCCAGGTGCGTCCCGGAACGGGGTCGCCCGGTTTGCGGCAGAGCAGGAGGAGGTCGTGCTCCGTTCCCAGCTCGCGCAGCAAGGCTTTGCCAATCAGACCGGTGGCGCCGGCAATCAGGAATCGACTCATGATGATCTCCTCGGGGCAATGAGGCATCCAGAGTGTGGCCCGGCGACATCACCGGGGCCAGAGAGAACAAAACCGGCAGAAGCCGGTTTTGTAATGTCATCTAGAGCGGTGTGGTGAAGGCGGCAGGGAGAGGGAAATCACCGGTCACGGTGGCCAGTCTGTCACCCACGAAGTTGAGGGTCAGCTCCTTGCGCTCCTTGTCGCCCCGACCGGGCTGGAACTCATAGAGGTAGTACCAGGTGTTGGGGTCAAAGCTGTCGCGCAACATGGGAGAACCCAGCACGAACTCGACCTGTTCGCGGGTCATGCCCTGGCGCAGTTTGTCGACCTGCTTTTGTTCCACATAGTTGCCCTGGGGAATATCGATGCGATAGACCAGGCTGCAACCGGACAGGGTGAGGGCGGTCAGGGCCGCGGCAATCAGGTGTTTCATCCGCATATCGGGTTCAGATCATCCATACAGTCTTTTTAGCTCGGCAAATCATACCCACTCCCCGTGCGGAAGTAAAAAGCCATTGATCCATCAGCCAATAAAAAGGGCCGCGTGGCGGCCCTGGCAGATCTTGCCCCCTTACATGGCGGCGCGGAAGATGGCGACGATCTCCGCGTGAGTCGCCTGCCTGGGGTTGGTGAGACCACAGGCATCCTTGAGCGCATTGGTGGCCAGCACGTCGAGGTCGTCGGCCCTGACCCCGAGCTGCTCCAGACCGGCGGGGATCTTGACGTCGCGAGCCAGTTGCCGGATGGCGTCAATGGCTGCCGCCGCACCCTGCTCATCGCTCATGGCGCTCACATCCACCCCCATATGACGGGCCACATCCTTGAGCCGGCCGGCGCACACCCGGGTGTTGTAGGCCTGGACATGGGGCAGCAGCACCGCATTGCACACCCCGTGGGGCAGGTCGTAGAAGCCGCCGAGCTGGTGAGCCATGGCGTGCACATAGCCCAGGCTTGCGTTGTTGAAGGCCATGCCGGCCAGGAACTGGGCATAGGCCATCTGCTCGCGGGCATGGAGATCCTCCCCCTGATGCACGGCGGTGCGAAGGTGTTCGGCAATCAGTGCGATGGCCATCACGGCGCTGGCATCGGTGACCGGGGTAGCGGCGGTGGAGACATAGGCCTCGATGGCGTGGGTCAGGGCATCCATGCCGGTGGCGGCGGTGAGGCCGGCGGGCTTGGCCAGCATCAGTTCCGGGTCGTTGACCGACATCAGCGGCGTGACGTGCTTGTCGATGATGGCCATTTTCACCTGACGGGATTCGTCGGTAATGATGCAAAAACGGGTCATCTCGGAGGCGGTGCCGGCGGTGGTATTGATGGCGATGAGCGGCAACTGCGGCTTGGCGGAGCGATCCACCCCCTCGTAATCCTTGATGTTGCCCCCATTGGCGGCCACCAGGGCGATGCCCTTGGCGCAGTCGTGGGGTGAGCCGCCGCCGAGCGAAATGACGCAGTCGCAGCCGTGGGCCCGGATCATCGCAAGACCCGCCTCGACGTTGGTCACGGTGGGATTGGGTCTGGTCTCGTCGAACACCACGGCACCGATGCCGTGCTCGGCCAGGAGGGCGGCAAGCCGGCCCACCACGCCAATCTGGCCCAGGATCTTGTCGGTGATGTAACCAGTCACCAAGAATGAAAAACCCGGGAGCACCTGAAAACAAGTGGGATCTCGTGGGAGAAGCCCAGACAGGGCATGGGTTACAGGTCAATCTGGGTCAAGCGCGGGCCAAAATGTGAAAATGAAAAAAAGCGGGGTCGATCTGGGGTCTGTGACGGCAAAAATGAAAGATGAGAGTAGGTTTTAAAAATCTGCCAGCTTGCGTTGAACAACCTGTTTAAACAGCGAGGCGATAGGCTGCAATTTTACATCTGGTTGGCCTGCTAACTCTGATGTGGCACTGTTTAACGCTTGGCTTCGTGACGCAACGTCAAAGAGGCCATCCGGCCAAGCCAGCAACTCGCTAGTGCTGGAAACAGGGGGCTATGGGGGGGAATTGAGGTTCTTTTCTATAGCCAAAAAAAGAATCAACGCTTCCTTTTCTTGGTGGTACTTTCCTTTGGGATCCGATTCACCCATCCAATTGATATTAAATGATTATTTATCAATCTATTACTCCTTTCCAGTGGTTTAAGTCTCAAAGGGAAAGAACCTGATCACGAATAAATGATGAATATAAATGCATTCTTGAGGCTAAATTACGCGCATGCGTAAACTGTCGTTGTGCGTGACTTCGGCTTCGGGTTATACTCATCTTCGGTGCTCAAAACACCCTCTATCAGCGGTTTCCGCGCCCGTCAGACTTGCGGTTTTTTTGTGCCTGAAATTTGAGGCGCAAACGGTTTACATGGTCGGGAGTGCGGCTAATACAACACTCTTGCAAAAGAGAAATATGCCCGCCGTCTGATAGCGGTTTTGAGCTCCCGACCACCCTCTCAAAAAGGGTCAACTCAAAATGTCTATCAGGAGGCCCACCATGGCCGCTACAACCCTTTCCACCGCCATCCAAGTAAATGACGCGATTGCATCTGTAGTCGTGACCGCGTTTGCTCAAGAAAAAAACCTAGCTGATCTGATTGACTTAAACTCCTCGGCATCTCACGTGCTAGAACTAGCCATTTCAGAGCTGGATGCGCTATCACCGGCTGAGCGCCGAGTCTTGGTTTTCTCACTGAACCTCGTGAAGGATATCGCTATGGCCAAAGCTGTGACCATAGCGGGCACATCAAATAACAACTGAAAACATTCCCAGCATTGTTGCTGAGAATGTTTTAGGACGTGAATTCATGGGAAGAACAAGAGAGCAAGCTTGGCTTTATATGAAAAGCGTAAAGACATTTACCTCAGCAGAGCTTGCTCTCGCTGTTGGTATGGCTATGCACAAATCTTACTTAATGGTTTCCCGCTATAGGGCTAAAGGCTATATCACCCAGACCGGTGGAAGTGGACATTGGATTGACCCATTTTTCTACACGGCGAATCAGAAAGCTAACCCCCGATTTGGTAAAGGAAATCGGAGCGGAATAGCGACAAAGCGTAGGCCTCGCCGCAGAGAAAAATCAAAACAGCAAAAGATGTGGAACGCCATGAAAATAGAGCGCTTCTTCACAACTACGGATCTATGTATTACAACTGGTGCAAGTACGCGACATGCTTACCGATACGTAGTTAAGTTGGAAAGGGCAGGTTATTTGCGAGCGGTGTTTAAAGTTAACATTAAAATTGCTGGTGCGATTAGCCGCTACACATTAATCAGAGATACTGGTTCCATGAGTCCGATAATCAGGGACGATGGTGTATGGGACCAAAATGAGCAAAGGCTATATTCTTTCGTGAGCTAGTTAAAGGCCGCCAGTAGGTGGCCTTTTCATTGCGCTTTCATAGCTCTTTATAAGCCACCATAAACAATATTATGGCCCAGTATCTTTATCATGTCATAAAGACATAATGAGGTGCGACATGAGCAAACATACTTTGGTAGAGCTTTTTGATGCGACGATTGATGTTGCTCCTGAATCAATTATGTTATCCGCACCTGATTCTATCAGGGAAATTTATGATGCCATGGTGCTCTCGTTGAAGGATACCAAGATATGGAACCCGTTGAACATCAGGCGGATTTTTGGGGCTATATTGGTTATCTGTAGCGAATTTGGTGGTGTAAATCTTTATATTCCCTTTATAAAAAACAGTAAGGTCCGGGATAGATTTATTTTGTCTGTAATTAATATGGTTGATGCAGGTAAGGAGTTATCTGGCTCGTTGGTTATTGAGGCACTAAAAGAAGCTGCACCAGAAAGAAATGTCACATCTGGTACAAATTGGTCAGATGATTTTTCCAGGCTGATATCCGCCGCTCATGGCTTCTTGATAAGTCAAAAACCTGCATGCTCTAACACTGAAGTGAAAGAGATACTCAAGTTGATTTTTGAGGTGCTGCTAAACACTTGCTCTGGGCGGGTCTTCTATATCTCCTCATGTAAAGGCTTGATAAGCGCTATGCGCAAGCAAGCTATCTGGAAAGAATTTAATGGTTCTAAGGAAGGTGCGAATAAGTCATATGGCACGAGAGCATTTACTGGTAACCCATTGATATTAAATGACTAAAATTTTCATTTTTTGTTCTTGGGATACTTGTTCGCACTTTCCCTAACGTGCGAGAGTTATCGGCTCGGTACGGCCTCTCGATACCGACCGTTTATGGTCTCTTGAAAGATTGCAGGAACGAGCGCCGGACGATGGTTTGACTTTGGCTCTGTAATCGATGGTGTCTGGCTTTTGCTGTGTATAGAAGTGGGATTGCTTCCGGCTGCATGGCTTAAACGCTTGGCGAAGATTTTAAACGGGTTTTAAACAGGGTGTAAGCATGAACGTTGCGTACTGTTCTGTAGAGTTTGCAAGAGAAGGTCAAGATGGTGTCCCGCAGTGGATTCGGATCTGGCCAAAAGGGCCCGTACATCGTACACGGGATGGACGGCAATTCAGATTGGATAACCCATCGAAATATGTTGCCAAGCTGAATTCCAGTCGCGTTGACATTGTGGTTGATTATGAGCATTCAACCGCGCTGCTTAAAGGGCAGAAAGCACCTGCCGCTGGCTGGTTAAAAGATTTCAAGGAAAATGATGGAGAGGTATGGGGTCGGGTGGAGTGGACAGAAGAGGCCGCACAACTTCTCTCCAAAAAGCATTATCGTTATATCTCGCCCCACTTCAATCATGATGAAATAGATGGTCAGGTTTTAAATCTTTGGAGCGTTGGTCTTGTTAATTCACCAGCATTGAATATGGAGGCTATTTGCGATGCAAATGGTCAATTAACAAAGGATCAAGTGCATGAAGTAAGTTCAATATTATCCGTTGCTGGCGTAGCAACACTTTCTGGCCTGTATGCAAAGTTAGAAAATGACAAAAACATGGCGATTCTCTCAGTCGTCGAATCAGCGCGGGAAAAAATGATAATTCCTGCGTCCATCAAGGATGAACTGATCGAGGTCTGTAGTGCCATTGGTATTGATAAGTTTCAACGAATAATAAAAGTGCTGAGTTCTATCCAAGGGTTGACACTTCCAAATAAATCACAAGTTGACGGACTCGAAAAACCGACCAATAAAAACTCATTGTTGACGCCACAAGAGCAGGAAATTTGCAAAAACTCAGGCATCACAGAAGAGCAATTTATTGAGGAAAAACGCCGACTAGCTAATCGTTAAGTATTATGGCGATATCAACTTATACTTTCACTAAAGGGGTAAACCATGAGTGAGTTCAATAATACCATTATCAATGCGAGTGCGGCCTTTAATGTTAAATTCAAAGGGGGGCAGGAAGCTGCTGAGCCGGACTATAAGGGGATCTGCACGGTAATACCGTCAATCGCTGCGACAACCGGTTATGGATTCCTCGGTGAGTTTCCGATGCTGAAAGAATGGATCGGGGAAAGAGATGTAAAAAATCTCGCTGACCATGACTATTCAGTAAAAAACAAACTCTATGAAGCCTCCATTTCTGTAAAGCGCACCGACTTTGAAGATAACGACTATGGCAAATATGGCCCCCTATTTGAAGAAATGGGACGTCAGGGGGAGGAGTATCCTGACGAGGTGGTATTCTCGTTACTGAAAAATGGTTTGACGGATCTTTGCTACGATGGCAAGCCGTTCTTTTCTGTAGAGCATCCCGCCCGAAGTGGTGTTGCTTCAAATTTGTTCGATGTTCCGGCAGGGGAGCCTGAAGGAGAACGGTGGTATCTGCTGGACACTCGCCGCGCATTGAAGCCTATGATCTGGCAAGAACGGGTCAAGCCCGCCATTGAGTCAGTCGTTGCCAATGGCAGCGTGATTGACTCCCACGTGTTCTTACAGGATCAATTCTTCTTCGGTGTACGTGCGCGTGGTAATGCAGGATTTACGTTGTGGCAACTGGCTGCATCCTCAAATCAGGCGCTCTCGGCAGATTCCTTTAACCAGCTGTATGACGCCATGTTTGCTGCTAAGACAGATTCTGGTCGCCCATTGCGTGTGCGTCCTTCTCTGCTCGTAGTGCCGCCTTCTTTGAGGCAGTCGGCCATGCAGATCACTCAGCGTGAGTATCTGCAAAACGGTGAGAGCAACCCGTTATACAAGATTGTGGATGTGCTCGTATCTCCTTGGCTTTAAGGCCAAGAGGGCGGGGCGAAGCGGGTTTGGCCGCGTCAGCGGCCCTTTTTATTATCCTGGTGAGCAGCGAGCTCGATCATGTCAACATCAGAGTCGGTTGCAAGGGTGATGCAGGGTATAGAAGATGGGCTCTGTATGAAGGCACTGCTCACAGCTTGTCTTTGGGTTGCTACCCAGTATCGAAGTGAAGTTATCGGCTCAAGGCTCATCACATGTGAAGGAATTGCCGCAGTGTGCTTTGAGCTTTTCGCGTGCGAACCTGACGTCCTTGCCGACATGAATCATGATTTGGCTATGGCAATCGCAGCCGATGAGAAGCTCTTAGATGCTCCTTTAACAGCTTGGTTTCGCTGTAAGGTGTGAGTCCTGGGTGGCTTTGACTTTGACGTTTAACCTGCTGTTAAACGGCTTTCAGGCTGGTGTTTACAGCAGGACTAAAATGCATAAAACGCGCTTTGGTGCGTTTTTCATTTTTGACGGATGTTTTTTTCAGGATTCGCGGCGGGCTACAGGTGACGATGAGCGCCTTGCGATAGCCATGTCCCTGGATATCCGCTGCCGCTTCCTGCAGGCAGCCCGCCCCCATCAGGTTGATTGCGGGAATGTAGAACTTGAATGTCGCCATGATGGACTCCGTATGATTAGCCATTAAGTGGTATGCGGGCGCCAACATAACAGCGTCGGAGGGGATGAGAAGGGGTCAATGGTATCTCGTTTGCAACCTTGTGGACTCGATCGAGCTCTTTAAATGGACGGTCGCTCAAGGCTTGACAAGGGATGGGAGTGCAAAAGGAACGTAAAAACGTTTTTCAAGAAATTCATCATCTTAGCAAACGTTTCGCGCCATTTTTGTCAGCTTTGAAGCGCAGAAGTGTGAGGCGCATCAAGGAATTGGAAAGCGTTTTTGACCATAGTTGGCGCCTCCCCGGATGAGGGGACACCGGCTTGAAAGTACCATAAAGAATCACCTTAACTGCACTCGGCTGCCATGCGGCGGGGCGCAACCAGGAGTCCACTATGTCTGATGTATTTCACTTGGGTTTGAAAAAAGCGGATCTGCAAGGCGCCACCCTGGCGATCGTCCCCGGTGACCCCGAGCGCGTGAAGCGCATCGCAGAGCTGTTGGACAACCCGGTGCACCTGGCCAGCCATCGTGAATTCACCACCTGGCGCGGCGAGATGGACGGCAAGGCCGTGATCATCTGCTCCACCGGTATCGGTGGCCCGTCCACCTCCATCGCGGTGGAAGAGCTGGCCCAGCTGGGTATCCGTACCTTCCTGCGCATCGGCACCACCGGCGCCATCCAGCCGCACCTGAACGTGGGCGACGTGATCGTCACCACCGGCTCCGTGCGCCTCGACGGTGCCAGTCTGCACTTCGCGCCGATGGAGTTCCCGGCAGTGGCCGACTTTGACTGCACCACCGCCCTGGTGAACACCGCCAAGGAGCTGGGCTCCAAGCTGCATGTGGGCGTCACTGCTTCTTCTGACACCTTCTACCCGGGTCAGGAGCGTTACGACACCGTATCCGGTCGCGTGGTACAACGTTTCCAGGGTTCCATGAAAGAGTGGCAAGCCATGGGCGTGCTGAACTACGAGATGGAGTCCGCGACCCTGCTGACCATGTGTACCAGCCAGGGCCTGCGTGCGGGCATGGTGGCCGGTGTCATCGTGAACCGTACCCAGCAGGAAATCCCGAACGCCGAAACCATGGCGAAAACCGAATCTGATGCCATCAAGATCGTGCTGGGCGCCGCCCGCAAGCTGATCTGATAGCCCTCTTTGTAACAAAGAGTACCGAGTGGGGGGTGGGGGCCGTTGCGAAAGCGCGGCCCCTATCTTTATCCGCCGTTTGCCCCTTTTGCCTTCCTGGCCCTGCTTTCCCCCTTCTTCGTTACCCCTGTTGCACCGTCATGGCCGCCAGTGCCTGCGCAAAGGGTGCCTCACAGCGGATCTGTACCGCTTCGCCGCTCACCGGGTGCACAAAACCGAGTTCACTGGCGTGCAGCATCAGTCTGGGGGCCCGTTCGCAGCCGGGCGGGAGCAGGCCGCCATAGAGATCGCATCCCAGGATGGGATGGCCCAGCCACTGGCTGTGGATGCGCAGCTGGTGGGTGCGCCCGGTTTCCGGTACCAGCCTGACCCGGGTCAATGGCACCGGCTGGCCTGCCCCCTCCAGGGTGAGCCGCTCCATCACCCGATAGCGTGAGCGGGCGGGTTTGCCGCTGGCGGCGCAGATGCTCATCAGCGGGAACAGCGCCGGATCCTTGGCAATGGATGCGTCGATGACGCCCTCATCCGCCGCCAGATGGCCGCAGAGCAGTGCCTCGTAAGCCTTGCTCACAGTGCGCTGGCTGAACTGGTGGCAGAGCAGGGCGTTGATGCTCTTGTTTCTGGCCACCACCATGACGCCCGAGGTGCCAAAGTCGAGGCGGTGCACCAGGGTGCAGCCGGGGTAATCCTGTACCAGCCGGTAATGGACCGAATCGAGGTTCTGCGGGTTCTTGCCCGAGAGGCTCAGCAGGCCGCTCGGCTTGTTGATGAGCAGCAGATGCGCATCCTCAAACAGGATCTCGATGATGGCGGCGCAGGGCGGAGCAACAAAGGTGTCGATGATGGCGGACATGGGGCAACCGGACGATGAAGGGGGAGGGATCATACCCGAACGATGGCGGCGCGGCGAATCTGGGTGTCCGCTCCCAAGGCCTGTCGCCAAGTACTTGATCTCGTTGGTTGAGGCGTTTTGTGACTCCCTCCTGAGTTCATCTGGCCATCTCTTGCTAAGGTATGGCTCCCTGTCATGTTGTAAGGAGTCTGTCCATGGCGTTGCCCGTTATTCTCGATTGCGATCCCGGCCACGATGATGCCATCGCCCTCATTCTGGCGCTGGCGAGCCCCGAGCTGAAGGTGCTGGCGGTCACCACCAGCGCGGGCAACCAGACCCCGGACAAGACCCTCAACAATGCCCTGCGCATCCTGACCCTGCTCGGCCGCGACGACATCCCGGTGGCGGCGGGGGCTGCCAAGCCCCTGGCCCGTGAGCTCATCATCGCCGACAACGTCCACGGCGAATCGGGGCTGGACGGCCCAGAGCTGCCGGATCCCGCCTTTGCTCCCCGGGCGATGAGCGCCCTTGAACTGATGGCAAGGTGTCTGCGCGAGAGCCCGGAGCCGGTCACCCTGGTACCGACCGGGCCGCTCACCAACATTGCCCTCTTGCTGGCGGCCCACCCCGAGCTCAAGCAGAAGATCGCCCGCATCGTACTGATGGGGGGCGCCGCCGGTGCGGGCAACTGGACCCCCGCGGCGGAATTCAATATTTATGTGGATCCCGAAGCGGCCGATATGGTCTTCAAGTCGGGGCTGCCCATCACCATGTGCGGGCTGGACGTGACCCATGAGGCCCAGGTGATGGACGAGGATATCGAGCGGGTACGCGCCATTCCCAACCCGGTAGCGCAGTGCGTGGCACAGCTGCTCGACTTCTTCATGATCTATCATCGGGATCCCAAGTGGGGATTTGCTGGCGCGCCGCTCCATGACCCCTGTACCATCGCCTGGCTGCTGGCGCCCTCCCTGTTTCACGGGGTGGAGTGCCGGGTCGATATCGAAACCGGCGGGACCCATACCCTGGGCATGACGGTGGTGGATCGCTACGACCTGACCGGCAAACCGGCCAATGCCCTGGTGCTGCTGGGGCTCGACAGGGTCGGTTTCATCGAGTTGCTGGTGCAGCGACTGCGCTCATTTGGTTGACATCCTGGACATCGGATAAGGGGTTGGGAATGTGGAAAGGGACGTTGGCGCTGCTGACATGCATGCAACTGACGGGTTGCGCGACCCCGTTCGAGAAGATGTGGCAGGGGCTGGCGACCTGCGAGCTGGACACCCTTCATCTCGACATCGAGACCGGGCGCCCGGCCAATCCGCAGCTCGCCATGTATACCCCTGACAAGGTGAGCGAGGGCTTTGCCTGGTACAAGGTCCATCAGGAGTTGCACGGCCTGCCCATCGTCGGCTTCCTGGTGCCAGCCTCCACCTTCGAGGTACATGCCCTCTTCGTGGATACCCCCATCGCCAATGCCCGCAGGCTGACACATAACGCCTATGGCAGCGAATTTTCCGACGAGAGGCTGCATGACGAGGGGATGGCCCCCCTGTTGCTGCGCGACCCCAACAATCCCAAGCGCTCCATCATCGACTGCACCCGGGGTGAGTCGGCGGAGCCGCTGCCGGAAGAGTCTTTCGGCGAAGGGGAGTGAGTCCGGGGGAGGGCAACGGGATATCAGGCCAGACAAGAAAGGGGCCAGCCGCAAGGCTGGCCCCTTCTCTATGGGAGCAGACCCGGGTCCGGGGTGTCAGGAATACCCCAGGGTCTGCCTGATGACGGGAAGCTGCGCAGCAATCCAGGCCGGATTGATGGGCCCCCAGTCGCTGATGCGGTAGTGCCCCTGCAGATGGCGAGCCCCCTCGGTCTGCTCGAAGGCGCACTGGATGTCGAGCTCCGCCAGGGCACTGAGGGTGTCCTGGGCGGTGCGGCGCGGCATGCCGGTCGCCTCCATGATGGCGGGCACGGTGTCCGTGCCCTGACTGATGAGGTGAGCCACGTAGAGCCGGCGATAGAAGCTGGTGCGGGTCTTGCTCGGCTCGCTCATATCTCGTCCTCGAGGCGATCGAAGTAGCGCCAGGTGGCGATGGCCGCCTTGCCCATCACCAGGGCCCAGACACCGAACCAGAACCAGCGGAAGAAGCTCCAGGTGGAGGCATCGGGCTCGGTGCTCGCGATCTTGGTGACGTTGGGGAACATGGAGAACATGTTCACGCGCCAGCCGTAGGAGGTGATGATGGCCAGGCGTTTTTCGAACTCCATGGACTTGGCCTTGGCCTGGACGTCGGCGGCGTTGAACTTGAAGTAGAAGGGCCAGCCCCATTCGGTGTCTTCATTGCGAAACACCCGGATCTTCTCGCCGGGGCGCTCGGTGTAGATGTAATAGACGTCGGTGGTGGGGCCGTCAGCCGGGTTCTTCTGGCTGATGGGGCCATCCTTGTCGGTACGCTTCACCTCCACCCCGGTGATGGTGGCGATGGTGTGCTCCGGCAGATAGAAATCGAGCCAGAGTGCGGAGAGCAGGGCGATGAGGCCGAGCATGATAAAAGCGGGTTTCTTGAACTTCAGGCTCATGATGATCTCTCGATGAGGGGGAGTGACGTGCCTCTACCATACCCACATTTGCGAAGGCAGCCCAGCCCCCAATGACACCTTGATGGCAAAAACCCGTTTTAAACAGGAGGCGTGAAGGGGGAGGGGCAAGTGCGGGGCCTGCGCCGGGCCCCGCGGTATCGAAGAGACCCTCTCGGGATCAGAGCTGGAACTGGGCGAGCTGCCTGCGCTGCTGCTCGGCGAGCTGTGACAGTTCGTGACTGGCGGCGGCACTCTGGCTGATGCCGGCGGCGTTCTGGTTCACGATCTCGTGGATGTTGGTGAGGTTGCGGCTGATGTCGGCGGTGACGCAGGATTGTTGTTCTGCCGCGGTCGCCACCTGGGCGTTGGCACCGTTGATCTGGTTGACCGCATCCGTGATGCCCCCCAGCAATGCCTGTACCTCGGCGGAGAGCTGCTGGTTGTGGCCGAGGATCTCCAGGGTCTGCTGCACGCCGCTGTTGGCGGAGAGGGACTGGCTCTGCAACTGCTCGATGATGGCCTGGATCTCCTTGGTGGAGTCCTGGGTACGGGCAGCCAGCAGGCGCACTTCGTCGGCCACCACCGCAAAGCCGCGGCCGCTTTCACCGGCGCGGGCCGCCTCGATGGCGGCGTTGAGGGCCAGCAGGTTGGTCTGCTCCGAAATGCTCTGAATGACTTCGATCACCTTGCCGATCTGCTCGGACTGGGACTTGAGCCTGGCCACCACAGTCGCGGCGTTCTCCAGACTGCCCGCCATGCGGCCGTTGGCCTCGATGCTTTCGGCAAACAGGGCCAGCCCCTGCTCGACCCGACTGTTGGCATCCCGGGCCAGCTCGTCGGCCAGGGCGGCGTTGTGGTTGACGTTGTCGGCGGTGCTGGCCAGCTCGGTGACGGCGGAGGCCACCTGTTCGGTCTCACCCCGCTGCTGCTGGGCGTTGACCTCTGCCTGGGTCATCACAGCGGCAAGCTCGGTGGCGGCGGAGGCCACATTGCCGCTGATGCCGGTCAGGGTCTGGATGGTGTTGGCAAGCTGGCTCAGGGTCCGGTTGATATCCCTGGCGAGCTGGCCCAGCTCGTTGTTGCCTTCGGCATTGGCACGAACGTTGAAGCGGCCGAGGGCGACGGCGTGCATCACCTCCTGCAACTGGCCGATGGGCTGCACGATGCGCCCGGAGATCCACCAGCCACCCAGCAGGGCCGCGATCAGGGTGCCCCCCATCAGCAGCAGGGTGCGCAGCAGGGTCGCGCGGTCGTGGGCCTGCTCCTCGGCAATCTCAGTCTGGGTCAGCTGATTGATGTGGACGGACATGGCATCGATCTGCTTGATGAGCGCCTCCCCCAGATCGCGAAAGTGCAGGCGGGCCTGCTCATAGGCGGCGGGATCGCCACTGCCTTGGTACTTGGCGGTCAGCAGGGGCAGCATGCTGCTGCGGGTATGGCCGAGGTAGGCCTGCAGGGCGGCCGCGACCTGACGGTTGTCCTGCTCGGCACCGGTGACAACCAGTCTGGTCAGGATGGCGCCAATCTCCTGTTCGGCGGCGGAGAGCTGGGCCGGCAACTGGGCGAAGAGGGCCTCATCGTAGAGGCCGTAGATGGCGTTGGTGCGCAGCCGGTAGGTGGCGTGGATCAGGGCCGCAATGTCGTCCTTGTGGCGGGTGACGCTGGCGGTGGTTTCATTCATGTCCTGAATGGCACCGTCGATTTCCTGTTTGCTGATCACGGCCATCAGCAGCATCAACAGGCTGGCGAGCAGGAGAGGGATAAGCACTTGAAGACGAATGGACAGATTATTCAATGACATGAAAGATCCTAACCCGAAAGAGGAGTGAGGCGGTATCTTACACAGACGCGACAATCCTTGTCACAGGGTTTTTAATGCTGAATTCTTGCTGAATGAAAAGGTTTTTCTTGTGTTAAAAGAGTGTGATAGGCAAGATCGTCTGCTTGTTACCCTGGAGGTGTAGTGTGTCCGACTGGATTGATCCCGCCATCTTGGCGCTCTTTATTCCCACGTTCTTTTTTGTCTCAGTAACCCCCGGTATGTGCATGACCCTGGCGATGACCCTGGGCATGAGTCTGGGGGTGCGCCGTACCCTGCACATGATGTGGGGGGAGCTTGTCGGCGTCGGCCTGGTCTCCGTGCTGTCGGTGGTCGGGGTGGCGGCAGTCATGCTCAACTACCCGGCCCTGTTCTCAGCATTCAAATATGTAGGTGGCGCCTACCTGGTCTGGCTTGGCATCCAGATGTGGCAGGCCAAGGGCAAGATGGCCATCCCGGCGGATCTCTCGGCGGGCCAGCAGACCAGCTCCATGGGGCTGGCCGTGCAGGGGTTCGTGACCGCCATCGCCAACCCCAAGGGGTGGGCCTTCATGGTCTCCCTGCTGCCCCCCTTCATCAATGCGGCCAAGCCGATGGCACCCCAGATAGGGGCCCTGGTCGCGCTCATCCTGGTCATCGAGTTCTCCTGCCTGATGCTCTATGCCAGCGGTGGCCGCACCTTGCGCCATTTCCTCGCCAAGAGCGGCAATGTCACTCTGATGAACCGGATCGCGGGCTCTCTCATGCTGTTTGTCGGGGTCTGGCTGGCCTTCGGTTAAACACCCGCTCAATCAGCCGCCCTATGTGACGCCATGGGGCACCTGAAGAGAGATGATGCAAAAAGGCCACCTCCCTGCCCGGGAAGTGGCCTTTTACATGGGCCCGTTTTTTCATGAACCCACTTTTCATGGACTCATGAGGTCAGTCGGTCAGGCAGTCCGGATCGAACACGTATTCCCCGGCCAGCCAGCGCAGGATCTCGTTCACGCAGGCCTGATCCTGGAACGGCAGGTAGCGGCTCTTGAGGTGGATGACCTGCTCGGGGGTGAGCTGGGCCAGACCGATATCCTGGAAGAGCGGCAGGTCGGCCTGGATCATGGCGGAGATCTGCGGCCCGCAGGTGGCGTTGAGGGAGGCGTGCAGCGCCTTGTCAGGATCGTACTGCTTGCCGAGCTTGTAGCTCATGGGCAGGGTGGCGAGCGGCAGGGCCGAGAGGGCCGCCTGCTTCATGGGATTGACCGCATGGCCGCTCACGAGGTCCGCCAGCTCTGCCGGACGGTTTTCGAAGGCGCGCAGGTGCAGGAAGCTGCTCGCCTTGCTGCCGTCATTGACCGGATAGTTGTCCCACAGGAAGGGCTTGCGATGGAGCCAGTCGGCGGCCTGTTTGAGGTGGGCAGCCGGATACTCGGTGGAGCAGACTTTGGGGCCGGTCCAGAAGACATCGATGCGCCTGTCGAGCCCCTGACCCAGATCCTGCAGATAGTGGGGGGGCATGGCACCGAACACCTTCTCCAGCACCGGATCCGTGCTGTAGTAGCTGGGGCAGAACAGCAGGCGGCCTGCGCCGGTGTGGGCCGCGATGTCGTGGGCGATGGTGAGCTGCCAGTGGGCGAGATCCGGGGTGTCCCCCTTCATGTCGTCAAACAGGATCGCCAGGATATCGGGCTTGAGCGCCTCCTCGATGAGCCTCACCTTCTCCAGCAGGGCGGGTCGCTGGCGGGCATAGTCGTGATGGGCTCCCATGGGGCTCAGGCCCACCCCGAAGGCCAGACCGTTCTCCCGGCACTGGCGGGCGAGCTGGCACAGGGCTTCAAGCTGGTCGGCGGGCCAGGGGGTGGCCCAGTGCTTGCGCAGGTAGCCGTCTTCCTTGGGGGCGTAGAGGTAGAAGCCATAGCCGTGGCGGGGCAGCCACTGGGCGTAGCGGGCACGGGCTTCCCAGCTCCAGCCCTTGCCAAAGAAACCCTCGATGAGGCCCAGCTTGGGCGAGGGAGGATACAGACCGGACAACAGGGTTTGATAAGGCATGGTTCACTCCCTTCTCACACAAATGCGGGCTACGATGGCCGGCGCCTAGACGGGGTCTTCTTCCAGGAAGCGCACCCCTATCTTGCGGGGTTCACCCTCTTCCATTTCCGCCACCGTCCAGAGCAGTCCCTGCCAGGCGACATGGTCACCGACCACCAGATTATCGCCCAACTGATGGGCAATAAAATCGCCGAGGCTCTGATCCGCCACCTCGCTCACATCCAGCCCGTAGAGCGGGGCGAGATCCACCAGCCTGGCGTTGGCCTCCAGCAGGAAGTCACCGAAGAAGCGCGGGCCCAGATCCTGCTCTGGCGCCTGGCTGAAGAGCTGACCGAGGGCGGGCAGGTCGTGCTCGTGGCCGATGACGCAGAGGATGTCATCGGATTGCAGGCAGGTACTGCCCGAGGGGTGGAGCAGCTCCTGGCCGCGGAACAGGGCGCAGATGCGGGTGCCCTGGGGCATGCGTAGCTCCCGCAAGGGGGAGCCGATGCACCACTTCTCGGCGCTCAGGCGATAGACGAAGGTCTCCCACTGGCTGTCGAGATCGATTTCCAGCCCAGAGCGGTTGATGGGAGAGGGCGGGGCGGGCACCTCCACTCGCGCCAGCTTTGATGCCAGCGGCAGCGAGCTGCCCTGCAGGATCAGCGAAACCAGCACCACGAAGAAGGCGACATTGAAGTAGAGCTGGGCATTGGGCAGCCCCGCCATCATGGGGAAGACCGCCAGGATGATGGGCACGGCGCCGCGCAGCCCCACCCAGGAGATGAACCAGCGCTCGCGGGGCGCGAAGTTCTTGAACGGCAGCAGGCCAATCCAGACCGACACCGGACGGGCAAACAGGATCATCCACATGGCCAGGGCCAGCGCCGGCAGGGCGATGGGCAGCAGCTTGTGGGGCGAGGCGAGCAGCCCCAGCACCAGGAACATGCCGATCTGGCTGAGCCAGGTCAGGCCGTCCAGCACGGAGAGGGTGGTGCTGCGGCTGCGCAGGGAGAGGTTGCCGAGCAGCAGGCCGGTGAGGTAGATGGCCAGGATGCCGCTGCCCCCCACCGCCGTGGTGAGGGCGAAGATGAGCAGGCCGCCGCTCACCGTGAGCAGGGGGTAGAGACCGGGGGCGAGCTTGGCACTGTTGATGAGCTTCCACAGCAGCCAGCCCCCGGCAAGGCCGATGCCAGCGCCCAGCCCGAACTGCTTGACGAGTTGCAACAGCAGGAAGCCGGCATCCAGCCCCTGCTGGGCGGTGGCCAGCACCTCGATCAGGGTGACGGTGAGAAAGACCGCCATGGGATCGTTGCTGCCCGATTCAATCTCCAGGGTGGCGCTGACCCGCTCGTTGAGGCTGCGCCCGCCGAGCAGGGAGAAGACCGCCGCCGCATCGGTGGAGCCGACGATGGCACCGATGAGCATCCCCTGCATCAGGTTGAGGTCGAACAGCCAGGCGGCGGCGAGGCCCGTGAGGCCGGTGGTGATGGCCACCCCGACCGTGGCCAGCGAGAGCGCGGGCCAGAGCGCGACCCGAAAGGAGGAGACCCGGGTGCGCATGCCGCCATCCAGCAGAATGATGGCCAGCGCCAGGTTGCCCACCAGGTAGGCGACCGAGTAGTCGGCGAAGTGGATGCCGCCGGGACCATCCTCACCCGCCAGCATGCCGACGGCGAGGAAGATGACCAGGATGGGGATGCCGACTCTGGAGGAGAGCGCGCTCAACAGGACACTGGCGCCCACCAACAGGGCACCGATGAAGAAGAAACTGTTGACGGTGGTGGCATCCAATGGCGAACTCCTTATGGCGGGCTGCAAAACAGGCACATTATATGCAGATTGACCCCCTTTGTGTGGCTTAATTGTGCATTGTTTTGCAGTTTTTTACGTTTGTTGCGCGGTTTTCAAGCAGGGCGAAGGCGAAGTGACCGCGCGGGAAAGCGAAGGGAAAGGGGGCAGTGGATGGGGATTTCAGGGCCGGCTCAGGGGGCGGCAGAGGGCGGAAAAATGCCGTGGTCGGGAAGGGGGCAGGAGCGCCGACGGGCTCCTGCGAGGGGGTCAGTCGTCCTCGTCGTCCTTGACCTCCCGGATCTTGTCCTTGTACTTGGGCAGCTGTTTCTCGAGCTGCTTCATGTCCTTGATGGCGTTGAGAAACAGGCCGAGCAAAAACAGCAGCGGCAAGCCTATCCATAACCACAAGCTCATCAGAATCTCCTTTCGTGGTGTGCCGGGGTGACATAGCGGGCCAGGATCTCGTCGAGATGGGCCAGGATGCACTCCTTGCCTTCAATATCCGCCCGTTCCAGACAAAGCGCCAGCGCCGCCGGATCCAGGGCCAGCCCGTCGGATTCGGGCGCGAAGCTCAGGTGCCAGGGCTCGTAGGCCACCCCCTGATCCGGTTGCTCCCCTTTTGCATAGGGCAGGAAGAAGCCGAAGTCGTTCATGTGATCGTCCAGCCATTCGCGCAAATCGGCAAACCAGCCGCCCGCCTCGTACTCCCAGGGTTCCAGCGCGAGCCGGGTGCCGGCGGGGAGGCAGTCCGGATCGTAGATGTCGAGATCCGTGCCCCAGTGATGGCGGCTGGTGCCGGGCAGGGCGCTCCAGTGCAGGATGGCGTGCAGTCGCTCGGTCTCGCCCAGTTGCAGGGCATCGAGGGGCTGGTTGTGCGCATCCAGCAGAGGGCGCTCCCCGCGCCATTTGCCGTTCCAGATGGCGAGCTGGCGCTCGAAGCCGCGCCAGCTGGAGGCCGCCTGCAGGTTGAAACCGGCATGGGCGGCAGCCACCTGCATGTCGTTGAAGGCCGCCGCGGTGGCGGCGGTCAGACGATGGGGGCCGCGCCCCACCAGGATGAGGTGGCTCTCATCCAGCCCAAGCAGTTGATCCTGATTCATGGTCTGGTCTCTCTTGTCCGGAGCGCTGCTCATGCCAGCAGTCGTGCCAGCACCCCTTGGTACATGTCCGCCAGCAGATCCAGATCGTCCGCCTTCACGCACTCGTTCACCTTGTGGATGGTGGCGTTGACCGGGCCGAGCTCGATGACTTCCGCCCCGGTGGGAGCGATGAAGCGCCCATCGGATGTGCCCCCCGTGGTGAGCAGGGCCGGCTGCTGGCCGTTCACTGCCGCCACGGCGGCGACGGTGGCGTCCAGCAGGGCGCCGGTGTCCGTCAGGAAGGGCTGGCCGGAGAGGGTCCACTTCAGCTCGAAGTCCAGGCCGTGACGGGTCAGCAGCGCCTCGACCCGCTCGCGGATAGCCGCATCGGTGAGCTCGGTGCTGAAGCGGAAGTTGAACTGGACCTGCAACTCCCCCGGGATGACGTTGGAGGCGCCGGTGCCGCCCTGGATGTTGGCGATCTGGAAGCTGGTGGGGGGGAAGTAGGCGTTGCCCTTGTCCCACTCGATGGCGGCGAGCTCCGCCAGCGCCGGGGCCGCCTTGTGGATAGGGTTGTCCGCCAGATGGGGGTAGGCGACGTGGCCCTGCACCCCGCGCACCAGCAGATCGCCGGTGATGGAGCCGCGACGACCGTTCTTCACCACGTCCCCAACCTGGGCGGTGGAGGAGGGTTCGCCGACGATGCACCAGCGGATCTTCTCGTTGCGTGCCTCCAGGGTGTCGATGACGCGCACCGTGCCGTTGATGAAGGGCCCCTCTTCATCCGAGGTGATGAGAAACGCGATGGAGCCCTTGTGGTCCGGGTGCTCGGCCACGAAGCGCTCGGTCGCCACCACCATGGCGGCCAGAGACCCCTTCATGTCGGCGGCGCCCCGGCCATGGAGCATGCCGTCCTTGATGGTTGGCTCGAATGGCGGGGTGTCCCACTTCTCCAGGGGGCCGGCGGGTACCACGTCGGTGTGGCCGGCGAAGCAGAAGAGGGGACCCTCGCTGCCACGGCGTGCCCAGAGGTTGGTGGTGTCCTCAAAGACCATGGGTTCGATGACGAACCCCAGGCGTGCGAGGCGCTCCGCCATCAGGGTCTGGCACCCTTCATCCAGGGGGGTCACGGAGGGGCGGCTGATCAGATCCTTGGCCAGTGTGATGACGTCCGACATCGGTGTTCCTTAACAGAAAAAGTTAACGGGAGAAGAGGGATTGATAGAGGTCTGCCTTGAAGCCCAGGGTCAGGGTGCCGTCCTGGTCCAGCAGCGGGCGCTTGATCATGGCTGGGTGGGCCAGCAGCAGGTCACGGGCCTTGGCGGTGTCGAGCCCCTGTTTTTCTGCTTCCGGCAGGGCGCGGAAGGTGGTGCCACGGGTGTTGAGCAGGGCTTCCCAGCCCAGCTTGGCGAGCCAGAGATCGAGCTGTTCCGGGCTCAGACCGTCGGCGCGGTGATCATGAAAGCGGTAATCGATACCCGCCTCCTCCAGCCACTTGCGGGCCTTCTTGATGGTGTCGCAGTTCTTGGGAGAAATGCCGTAGAGTACGACTTTACATTCGCTCTTGTTTTCCATGGGGTTCACCGTGTTCCGTTTGATGGGCAGTAGCATACAGACGATCACCATCCATGGAAACGTGACCGCTTAGGTTGGTCATCTGACCTATGGCTTGTTTGTTGGATTACAGTGATGTCGGTAAAAATAACTACCAATGAATATTGTGGGATGTACCGCTTTGCTGGTAGGCTCACCTCATCTTGGTTATCAACCTTGCTCACCTACCCCTGATGTGAGCCAATGCAAAGGAGTTGTTATGAGTCGTCCCCCGAAGGCCTATTCCTACATTCGGTTCAGTACCCCAAAGCAGGCACAAGGGGATAGCTATCGTCGTCAGCTTCAGAAGGCAACCGATTACTGTGCCGAGCACAATCTCCAGCTTGATGAGAAGACCATTGATGACTTTGGGTTGAGTGCGTATCGAGGAGCCAACATGGCTATAGGGGCGCTAGGTCGCTTCTTTGATGCGGTAAAGAGCGGAAAAATTGAGCAAGGATCCTATCTGTTGGTTGAATCGGTAGACCGCCTGAGTCGGCAAACGGTAGAAGATGCACTGATCCAGTTTCTTGCGATAATCAGTGCGGGCATTGTTATCGTTACGCTCGACGACAAAGCGGTGTATCGCAAAGGTCAGGTGGAAACTCAGAATCTATTGCTTTCTATTGTCTTTATGGCTCGTGCGAATAATGAGTCAGAAACAAAGAGTGGTCGAAGTCGTGATGCTTGGGAGAATGGCCGGGAGCAGGCCAGAGAGAATAATAAGGTGATGAAAAACTCTCGCTTACCCTCATGGCTGAAATTGGAAGAGGGAAAGATTAGGCCTATCCCTGAACGAGCTGCAATCGTGAATGAAATGTTTGAGCTGGCTAAGACTGGTTGTGGTTATGAACAGATTGCCAAGATTTTTCTGGAAAAGGGCTACAAGACATTTGGCAAAGAGGCTGATTGGCGTCCGGCTGGAATTCAGGCGGTCATCAAGAGCCAAACTGTGATAGGTGTGTTTCAGCCACACAAGTTAGATATAGATAGTGGTGAGCGGGTACCTGAAGGAGACCCTATTCTGGGGTACTATCCCACAATTGTTTCCCCTGCCTTGTTTGAAGAGGTGCAGCACCTTATTAGTAAGAGGAACAAGCATAGTGGTTCTTATCGCAAAGGTACCTTTAACAATCTCTTTAGTGGTGTACTTCGTTGTCAGTGTGGCGAATCGTTGCGTTACCAAAATAAGGGGCGGGCAGGGAGCCCGAGAAACTATCTGGTTTGCCCCAAGCAGAATACAGCTGGGTGCAAATTGCCTAACATGCTTTACAGCAGAGTTGAACCACAACTGTTACAAGCTATTTTCTTGCTGAACAACGTGATGAAGCAGCGGGTTGAGATTGAGGATAAGACGATCGCTCTTAAAAACACGCTAGCAGAATTACGAGTTCAGCTAGAGGCGGAGACCCAAAAGAGAAAGAAGGCCGCACAACTCGTACTGGAGAACGATAACGATGCTGATTTTCGAGTCTTATTCGAGCAGTGTAAGAAGAAAACACAGGCCTTAGAAGAGCAAGTGCAACAAGCTGAGAGAGAGCTTTTTAGTCGAGAGCTATCAGCCAAAACACTTAAATACATCATAAAACCAGATGAGTTAAAAACAACGGAACAGCGTCAGCTATTCAACAGTCAGTTAAAAATGGCATTGAAGGAAATTAGATTCCGTTTTGATGGTGGCTATCTGTGGGCAGAGTATAAGGATCTTGATGGCGGGCTCATGCTGACGCAGGTTTTTGAAAACAAATTGGCGGGGAGTTCGATTTATGATGGGTCTAGATACTGTGTTAGAAAGACTCAACCTAATGCTCCTTATGGTGTTGATCCTTCAGTGATGCAACAAGAGATGGAAAATGATATCCGTAACTCCCAGAAGAACGATGATGGCACAGATCCTGACTTTGAGGATTTAAGCTCAGAATATTCGCAATAAATGCCTACAAGGGGGTTGTATTGGACGCTACAGGTGTTTTCATTGGCCCTCCTTCACAAGGGCTTATTGATGCAAAAAAATTGCTTTCGCGGATACCTGGATTCAACCGCCGATACAGCCAGTATGTCTGGAGAGCAATAGGTAACATCCGGCAGGTGCAGGGGCTTGACCTGCCGGAGGTTCCCGAACCGGATAATGGATTGGGGACGTGGACTCCTTTACAAGCCTTGGCTGTGTTGACCTATGGCCCCAGCTCTCACTTAAACCTGAGGCTAATAGCGGAGATCGAGCAGCTTACCGGGCTGGAGTTACCACATGATGAAAGGCAAAGCCGCCATGAGGCTGCATTTTATGTGGAATACTTGGCCCCGCTGGTTACTTACTTTCAAATGCAGCAACCGGGTTTGCGAATGGAGGTGATCCCGCAGTTCGATTGCGACCCTTACCGGGTGGATTTTCGGGTAGATTTGCAGTGGTTCGACCCAAACGGGAAGTATTTTGACAAACCTATCCGGCAGGAAACCTACTTGCTGGAGTTTGACGAAAAAGAGCATCTGGAGCCAGTGAACCGTAAAGCAGACCAGCAGCGTGATGCTTGCATCGAGCAGCAGACGGGCCTCAGACCGCTCAGGATTCGCCATGAGGAGCAAGAGCTGTGGGCTACCATTTGCCGGACTCAGGGACGCATCCTAAGCGTTGAGGAGTACCTGCAAGGGCTGCTGGGAGCAATGGCAGAGCCGGGCGATGGCCGACATCTTGATATCACGCGAGAGTCTGCCCAGAGTGCTTATACCTGCGATTCTGCCGGGTATCTGCGATATCCAGCCCAGCCCAAACGCGACTTGGAGAAGATTGCACAACGGCTTGGCTGGCGGTTGAGTCCGAGGCATAGCGGTAATCTGGCATATCACCGTCTGACCCCGCCGCGAGTGACTGCCAATCGACACATTTCGGGGTGATGTGTCTGGTCGATTTGAGTCTCATCGACACATCCAACAACGTGTTCATGGGCTTTTCGGCGACATGTGTCTGATGTGTCGTTTGTTCCAGCCCGATATATATACCCGTTTAGTTACTCTGACTCTTATCTATTTACTACACCGAGGGGGGAGCTTACCAGCCACCCGAAGGAGAGATTTCGAGAAGATTGCAACGAACTTGCCCGGTTGATTGCCCGGCAAAAACAATCCCAAACCCCACCAGCACAAGGAAAGCGAGCAGGCAACATTCAGACCCTACGCCGGTATAAGACAGATGAGAGCAACCCCATAGGAGAACCCCATGGAATACATCACATCTGGCCCCTTGTCGGGAGCCATCCAGCAAGGAGAAGGCGTATGAATGAGCAGCAAGGGAACCCGTTACTGAAAGCGTTGGAGGCGGCACTGCTGGCAGCCTTGGGCGTCCTCATTAAGGAGGCCGTCAACTCGATGCAGACACCGCCGCCCCCACCGAAGGAGCCGGACGCTCAATAGACCATGCCCGTGTGACAGACCGGAAGCCCCCCGGCAACCCCTGTCACACGGGTTGGTTTTCGAGTTTTGACACGTTTTTCTTGCAGGGTCTTGAGCCTATTGGGAGGCCATCATGGCAATCATCGGGTATGCCCGTGTCTCGACCACGGGGCAATCGCTGGAGCAGCAACTGACAGCTCTGGCGGAGTGTGAAAAAGTTTTTCAGGAGAAAGTCAGCGGTAGCAAGACGGATAGGCCGCAACTACAGGCAATGCTCGAATTTGCCCGTTCTGGAGACGTGCTAAAGGTGACCAAATTGGATCGTCTGGCCCGGAACACCCGGCACTTGCTGGAGATCACAGACCAGTTACACGCCAAAGGGGTAACATTACAGATCCAGAATCTGGGCATCGACACGGCCACTCCGACAGGTAAGCTAATGCTGACCATGATCGGGGCCATCGCCACGTTCGAGCGGGAAATCATGCTGGAGCGTCAGGCGGAAGGAATCGCCTTGGCTAAGGCCAAAGGGGTCTACAAGGGCCGGAAGCCGACAGCGATGGAGAAGCGGGATGAGGTGCTGCATCTTCTATCGCAGGGCATCGCTAAGGCATCAGTGGCAAAGCGGCTGGGTATCAGCGTGTCGAGTGTCCATAGAATTGCTTGTCAACCTTGAGTTGCTTGGGCATGATTTTGTACCGAGTACCCCCTCATTAACTGGGTGTATATCAACCACGATTCAGAGAATGGATTTTGAAATGAAGAAAATTGCAATTCTATTTTCAGTAGCATTAATGACTGCATGTTCATCAAGTTCATCAGCATCATTGCCAGTAAAAGTTATTGATGCTAAAGCGGCAGAGAGCTGCAAGCTCATTGATGTAGTATCAGGAACTGAGATTTTCAGCTTGACGGTAGATAAGAACGTTGCATTGGCAAGACAGAATGCTGCAAATGAGGCTATCAAGCTAGGAGCTAATGCTGTTGTCATTACAGGTACTGACGTTACCGCAAATGGTAATTCGGCAACTGTTACGATGAATGCATATTCGTGCAACTGATTCAGTATTGGTGCTAGCAACCTCGGATATGAGGAGATGTGATCTTGATTGATCGCATCTTTTCATTGCCATCTATCGATAAGGGAGTGTTCATACAGTGAAGTTATCAGGGATTGTATGTGTTCTGTGTGGTGTTTTTCTTACTTCTAATGCTATTGCTGCGATTTCTGAAGAGGGAAGTTCTGTACAAAAGTCCCTCTCTGAAGGCAAAAAATGTATGGCGACATGGAGTAATGAAAGTTCTAAGGAAGGCCAAAAGACAGAGATTTTCGCAGTGAGGGAGCTGGATGATAAGACCCAATACTACGTTTCTCACTCGAATGAGTACCCAAAGATATGGACTTGGGACTTTAGACTTATGGGCATCAAGTGCGAGTAGTACCCTAAGCAAGCATCATATAGAAAAGAAGTCTGATGCTACGTTGAAAATAGGGTGCCCTGATAGCACTACCTGCGTAGTTGCTTGAATCACATGCGGTACAAACTAGTGGTGCAGTTGACAAAACGTTAACTTATGCCTTCTCAATGAGATCTGTTTGTTACTAATTGGTGATGACATCAATGGTTCGAAGCCCAAGCATTCCTTGGGCTTTTTTGTGGTCTATTCAATAAAAACAGCTCGCAGTTCTTGATGCCATAGAGGGTGGTGGCCATGGGGGATCCTTTGTCTGCGGGCCGGCGGCCCTGAAATCGTGCAAGGGCCCGATTCTGGCATTGTGGCCCCCCCATGGCAACGCTCATGGCCGGATGGGCTGGTTTTACCAGTCAGGCTGAGTGGAGAAGGGAGGGGGCCGCGCGCCAGCACACGCTGGTCTGGGACGGGATGCGCTGCGGCATCAAAGGGGGAGACCGAGGGAGGAGGCCCTTATGCTGCACACCTGGCCGGATAGGACGACAGGGGGCAGGACGCCTCACAGGGAAGCACACCTGGCCGGATGGGGCCGCTGGGGCCGGGGAAGAAACGGCGGGGGCCAAAAACCAGAACGCGCCTGCTGGTCTGGGCGCGTTCCGGATTCAGGGGGCGGCACTCAGTGCAGGGTGGTCCACTCGTGATCGAAGACCCGTGCCCGCTCCCAGGGGGCATCCGGCAGGCTGGAGGAGAGGCCGGCGTATTTGCCCACGTCATCCATCACGATGGCGGAGAGAATGGGCAGGTGATTTTCGGTGCAATACATGCGGATGCGTTGCAGCAGGGTACGCAGTTCATCCTGGCACTGCTCCAGCCCGGCCTGCCTGGCCAGTTTGGAGTAACGAATGGTGGTGCGTTCCTTTGCAGACTCGACGAGGATGTCCCACAGCTTGCAGTCGCAGGTCGGGGTGCCTGCGGTGGCTTGGTTTGTCATAACTCTCTCCGGTGCGAAATGGTCGCTCTGTGTCGACGGGCATCTTGGCCAGTTCACCCCGGCGGGATGTTGATCCAACGCAAACAAAGTGGCGGTTGTCGGTCAGGGATACCCTGGGGAGCATTCTAGATCCAGTTCTGTGATGTTAAATGTCGTTTTTAGTTTTATTTTTGGAATAAAAATCCACAACCGTTTGCTTTTTCCATCTTTATTGATGGTGATCAAGAGGAAAGGGGAGATCCACCACTAGATTGCGCTTCTCGATAATCTTGTCAGGAGTGCACCTTGGAACTCGTCTTCGTCTTGCTCGTGCTGATCGCCGTGGTCTACGGCATCGTCAAGGATTACAACCCGCAGGCGGTGCTGGCGCTGGCGGGCATGGCCCTCTTCACCGTCGCCTACTGGCTGGGACTGCACCCCATTCTGCCCGCCGACAAGAGCACCGGCTTCGCCCTGTTCGACCTGTTCGAGGTGTTCAAGGGGATCTTCTCCTACCGTGCGGCGGGGCTCGGCCTCACCATCATGGCGGTGGCGGGCTTTGCCACCTACATGTCCCATATCGGCGCCTCCCAGGCCCTGGTGCGGGTGGCGGTCAAACCGGTGGCGGGCATCCAGTCCAGCTACCTGATGCTGGCCATCTGCTACCTGGTGGCGGTCTTCGTCTCCCTGTTCGTCACCTCCGCCACCGGCCTTGGCCTGCTGTTGATGGTCACCATGTACCCTGTGATGCGCAACCTCGGCATCAGCCCGGCTTCCGCCTGCGGCGTCATCGCCACCTCCCAGGCGTTCGAAATCGGCCCGACCCAGACCAACGCCATCTTCTCCGCCGGTCAATCCGGCATGGATCCCACCAGCTACTTCGTCGACTACCAGATCTGGCTGGTGGCCCCCATGCTGCTGGTGACCATGGTGCTGCACTTCTTCTGGCAGCGGCACTGTGACCGTCAGGAGGGCTGGGATCCGGCCCTGCATCGCGGCGAGCACGCGGAGCTTGACGAAAAAGGGGCGGACGAGGTGGCCGCGCCAACCTGGTACGGCCTGCTGCCCATCATCCCCTTCGTACTGATGATGACCTTCTCCAAGCTCCTGGTGACCAGCATCAGCGTCAGCGTGGAGGTGGCCATGCTGCTGTCGGTCTTTATCGGCATGCTGTGCGAGCTGCTGCGCACCCGCTCGGTGCGCACCGCCTTCGCGGGGCTGTCGAGCTTCCTCGACGGCATGGGCAAGGTGTTCGGCCCCGTGGTGGCGCTCATCGTCTGTGCCGAGCTCTTCGCCGAATCCCTCAAGGCCATCGGCGCCATCGATACCCTGCTGCACTCTGCCAGCAATGCCGGCATCGGCAGCGGCCTGATGACCCTGGTGATGGTGGGGCTCATCATGGTGGCGGCGGTCATCATGGGCTCGGGCAACGCAGCCTTCCTCAGTTTCTCCTCCCTGGCCCCCGCGGTGGCAGCCAAGTTTGGCGTGCCAGCGGTGACCATGCTGCTGCCGATGCAGCTCGCCTCGAGCATCGGCCGCACCGTCTCCCCCATCGCGGCGGTGCTCATCGCCTGTGCGGGCATCGCCAAGGTCTCTCCCTTCGTGGTGGTCAAGCGCACCAGCGTGCCCATGGCGGGGGCCCTGGTGACGGCGCTGCTCCTCAACTATCTGCTGTTCATGTAAAGGCTCTGGTGTAGTAGAGGCGGCGGCCAGTTGATCCACGCTGGCCGACCGCCGTTGACGAGACGGCGTCGAGTGCCCGCCCACTCTTATCGTTGCAAAAACAGTCTGTGTTTTACGCAGATTGTTCCATGGAGAAGACAATGAACGACCTCACGCGCCCGTTTTCCCTCGATACCTATCTGGCGGATCTCGCCCCGCTCATCAACCTCGACTGCGGCACCCGCACCCCGGCCGGGGTGGCCCGGGTCGCCGACATCATGACCGAGAAATATGAGGCCATCGGCTGGCAGGTGACCCGCCACCAGTTCGCCGCCGAGTGCGGCCCCTGCCTCGAGGCAACCAATGCCCCGGGGGCGGATCACTACGACGTCATGCTGGTGGGCCACATGGACACCGTCTTCCCCGAGGGGACGGCGGCCAAGCGACCGCTGAAAATCGAAGGCAATCAGGCCTTTGGCCCCGGCGTCTCGGACATGAAGAGCGGCCTGCTCTCTACCTGGTATGCCTTGAAAGAGCTGGACCCGGCCGTGCTGGCCAGGCTCAAGGTGCTGGTTTGCTGCAACTGCGACGAGGAGATTGGTTCCCCCTGGTCCAAAGCGTGGCTGGTGGAGCGGGCCAGACAGAGCGGCTGCGTGCTGGTGGCCGAGGCGGCCCGCCCGAGCGGGGATCTCATCAGCGCCCGCAAGGGCAATGCCAAGTACCGCATCACCTTCCACGGCAAGGCCTCCCATGCCGGTTCGGCCCTGGCACAAGGGATCTCCGCCATCACGGAGCTGGCCCACTGGGTGCTCGCCATCAACCAGCAGGTCAACATGGAAACCGGTACCACCATGAACGTGGGGGTGGTGCAGGGGGGGACCGGCGTCAACGTGGTGCCCGACTTTGCCGAGGCGATCGTGGATCTGCGCTTCTGGCGCAACGAAGAGGCGCAGGCGGTGCACGACCGGCTCACCTTCATGGCCAACAACCCCTTCCTCGCCGGTTGCCGGGTCGAGGTGGCGCGCCAGAGCTTCAAGCCCGCGATGCGCCCGAGCGGCTACACCGAGGCCCTGATGGCACTGGTGGAGGCGGCAGGCAGGGAGGAGGGAGTCCCTTTCACCTGGCTGGAGGCCGGTGGCGGCTCCGATGCCAATTTCACCGCGGCGGCCGGGGTGCCGTCCCTCGATGGCTTCGGCCCCATGGGGGGGGGCTTTCACTCGGAGGCGGAGTTCCTGCTGCTGGACAGCATCGAGCCGCGCATCCGCCTGCTTAAGCGGGTGCTGGGCAAGCTGGCCAACTAGGTCAACGTTAAGGACAAGCAAAACGGGAGGCCAGCGCCTCCCGTTTTTTATGTGTCGCCCTCGTGAGAGGTCATTCCTCGTCCTCCAGCAGATAGGCGAGGTGCTCCTGGCGCGCCACCTGCCAGTGGCCGAGTGTCAGCGGCGCCGCAAACCCGGGGCCGTCGGTCACCATGGTGTGGTACTCCCCCTGCTCGCCGCAGGCATCGAAGCCCCGGGTTGCCGCCAGTTGCTGCAGATCGCTGAGGGTGCCAGCATCGAGCCTGCGCCCCACCCACTCGGTGGCCAGTACCCGGGTATCGACGCAGGAGAGGTGGGCGACGATGCCGCGGGCCAGCATGTCCGCCAGCAACGCCTCGCGGGGTTGTTGCCAGAGCGGGGTGTGAACGGTGAGCCCCAGGGGGCGACAGCGCTCGCGGATCCAGTTCGGCGCGCCCCCCACGCTGTCGATGTCGCCGGTGACGACCCCATCGAGTTGCCACTCCTCTTTCAATGCCGCCAGGGCCCGTTCATAACCGAGATCGAACGGCGCTTCGATGGTGACCAGCCGATGGGGCAGTGCGAGGGCCGCCGCCTGACGGCGAACCTGTGACAGGGGATGGGCGAGAAAGCGGGGCGCTGGCGGGGCAAAGGTGATCAGGGCCACCACCTGATGGCCCGCTTCCCGGGCGTGGCAGAGGGCCTGCATGGCATCTTTGCCGCCGCTCCAGAGCAGGATGACGCGAGACATGGGGGATTTCCGCAAAGAAAAGAGGGGTCATGCTACCCAGAGTGGGGGGCGATGGCAAAGCGCGGGCCGGGGATGCGGGGATAAAAAAGCGGCTCCCACGGGGGAGCCGCTCGCACTGGGTGCCTGTTACAGCAGGATGCTGGTCAGGATGAAGCCCAGGGTACAGGAGGTCACCACCCCGATGAGGCCGGGAATGATGAAGCTGTGGTTGATGATGAACTTGCCGATGCGGGTGGTGCCGGAGCGGTCGAAGCCGATGCAGGCGAGATCGCTCGGGTAGGTCGGCAGCACGAAGTAGCCGTAGCTCGCCGGCAGGAAGGCGATCAGCAGCTTGGGTTCGACCCCCAGCGCCAGCCCCATGGGGGCGATGGCGGTCAGCGCCGCGGCCTGGCTGTTCACCAGCTTGGAGATGAGGAAGAGCACCAGGGCGTAGGTCCAGGGCTGGGCCTGCACCACGTGGGCCAGGGTCTCTTTGAGCAGCGGCATGTGGGCCTGGAAGAAGGTTTCGCTCATCCAGGCGACCCCGAACACGGAGAAGATGGCGACCATGCCCGCCTTGAAGACGGCACCGTTGGCGATCTCCCCCGGCTTGACCTTGCAGCGCATCAGTATGATGGCGCCGGCGATCAGCATCATCATCTGGATCACCAGGTTCATGGAGAGGGGGCCCGTCTTGTCCTTGATGGTAAAGACGGGGCGCAGTGCCTCATCAGCCCCCAGCAGCACCACGGCGGCGATGGCGGCGAAGAAGATCCAGGTCGACCAGTAGGCCTCTTTCGGGAACTTGGTATTGAGCAGGGTCTCGCCACCGCCGTAGATGAAGTCGCGCTGGGCGGGGTCCTTGATCTTGGCCTGGAACTCCTCGTCCTTGTCCAGAGCCTTGCCGCGGCGCAGGCTCCACAGGGCCGCGACCATGACGCCGGTCAGGGAGGAGGGGATGGCCACCATCAGGATGTCGAGCAGACCGTAGGCCTGACCCACGCCGTGGGCCGCCGCCAGGATGGAGACCATGGAGACCACGGCCACCGACACCGGCGAGGCGCAGATGGCCATCTGGGAGGCAACGGAGGCCACCGCCATGGGGCGCTCGGGGCGAATGTTCTTTTGCAGCGCGATGTCGGCGATGATGGGGAACATGGTGTAGACCACGTGGCCGGTACCGCACAGGAAGGTGAGGGTCCAGGTGGTGAGCGGCGCCAGCAGGGTGATGTACTGGGGGTGGCGGCGCAGCAGGCGCTCGGCCACCTGCATCATCAGGTTGAGGCCACCGGCGGTCTGCAGGGTGGCGGCGCAACCGATCACCGCGAGTATGGTCAGCATCACCTGCACCGGCGGTTCGCCCGGCACCAGGCCGAAGACGAAGGTCAGCAGGAAGAGACCGATGCCGCTGATGAGACCCAGCCCCATGCCACCAAAGCGGGTTCCCAGCAGCAAGCAGCCGAGTACCACCAAAAATTCCATCAAGATCATTCCATTACCTCGTGTGGTTGAATCCATGTCCCCATCGGCCAGGGCCCCGGGATCATCTGCCGTTATTTACCCCTTTAGGGAGTGATGTCATTCTGCCCTCCCTAAAGGGGTAAAAATTTGCGTTGCTTCAACAACTCGCCTTTTTCCGATTTAAGTGCATAAAAACTACGGCAGACTCGCTTTACCGGGGCCAAATCTGGTCCTGCTTCAGGGGCAATGGGAATACGAAGGGGAAACGACGGGCACAAAAAAGCCGACCCAGGGGTCGGCTTTATGCGATTCGCGTGTTGTCCGCGATCAGAACTCGGCGGTACGGGGGGTACGCGGGAAGGGGATCACGTCGCGCACGTTGCCCATGCCGGTCACGTAGACCACCAGACGCTCGAAGCCCAGGCCGAAGCCGGAGTGGGGCACGGTGCCGTAGCGGCGCAGGTCGCGGTACCACCAGTAGTCTTCCTTGTTCAGGCCCATCTCGGCCAGACGGGCATCCAGCACCTCGAGACGCTCTTCACGCTGGGAGCCGCCGATGATCTCGCCGATGCCCGGGGCCAGCACGTCCATGGCGGCAACGGTCTTGCCGTCGTCGTTGAGGCGCATGTAGAAGGCCTTGATGTCTTTCGGGTAGTTCTTCACCACCACCGGGGACTTGAAGTGCTCCTCGGCCAGATAGCGCTCGTGCTCGGAGGAGAGGTCGATGCCCCAGGAGACCGGGAACTCGAAGCTCTTGCCGCAGTTCTTCAGCACGTCGATGGCGTCGGTGTAGTCAATCTGGGCGAAGTCGGAGGCAACGAAGCGCTCCAGACGGCCGATGGCGTCCTTGTCCACGTGCTGGGCGAAGAACTCCAGATCGTCGCGGCGTTCCGCCAGCACGGCGTTGAAGACGTACTTCAGCATGGCTTCGGCCAGGGCGGCGTTGTCTTCCAGGTTGGCGAAGGCCACTTCCGGCTCCACCATCCAGAACTCGGCCAGGTGGCGGCTGGTGTTGGAGTTTTCGGCGCGGAAGGTCGGCCCGAAGGTGTAGACCTTGGACAGGGCGCAGGCGTAGGTTTCGACGTTCAGCTGGCCGGACACGGTCAGGAAGGTCTCCTTGCCGAAGAAGTCCTTGTCATAGTCCACCTTGCCTTCGGGGGTGCGCGGCAGGTTTTCCATGTCCAGGGTGGAAACGCGGAACATCTCGCCGGCCCCTTCGGTGTCGGAGGCGGTGATCAGCGGGGCCGCGATCCAGAGGTAGCCCTGTTCGTGGAAGAAGCGGTGAATGGCCTGGGAGAGGCAGTTGCGCACCCGGGTCACGGCACCGACGATGTTGGTGCGGGCACGCAGGTGGCCCTGCTCGCGCAGGTACTCGATGCTGTGGCGCTTGGCAGACATGGGGTAGGTGTCCGGATCTTCGACCCAGCCCACCACCTTGACCTCGGTGGCCTGCAGTTCGAACGCCTGGCCGCTGCCCTGGGACTCGACCACGGTGCCGGTCACTTCGACGGAGCAAGCTGTGGTCAGACGTTGCACTTCATTCTCGTAATTGGCCAGGGTATTGGGGGCGACGGCCTGCACCGGATGGAAGCAGGAGCCATCGGAAACGGCCAAAAATGAGATCCCCGCCTTGGAATCGCGGCGGGTCCGGATCCACCCTTTCACAGTCAGGGTGGTGCCGACCGAATACTTACCGGCCAGCACATCAACTACGGATGCGTGCGTCATCGAAATATTGTCTCCAGCTTGTTCTTGCAGCGCTATTTGCAACACTAGGAGTCTGGCCCGGGCGCAGTTGGCCCACCATGGCAGACTAAGCCGTTCATCTTACCCGCGCAGGTTTGATAAACAAGCAAAAATGTCGGACCCTTGCGGGGATTTCCCCATGCATCGTGCATGGATCATGGCGGCTGGACGGGGGTGAGGGTGAAGGAGCGCAGGCGGGGGCCGGATGGCTGGATACGGGTGTTGCAGGGGCTGGTGATCCTCTGCTGGGGCGGCTTTGTCGCCCTGCTCTCCCTCTATCACTTCGCCCGGCCAGAGGTGGCTTACGGCTTTCTGGTCTATGGGGGCGTCAAGGTGCGCCAGAGCTGGGACCCCCTGCTCACCCCCTGGCTGGAGCGCGGGCTCTGGGGTTGCTGTCTGCTGACCCTGGTGGTGCTGGTGCTGGCCCGTGGCCGCAGCCGTCGGCAGGAAGATGCCCGCCACGTCAATCTCTTCATCCTGCTGCTGATCCTGGTGGCCTGCCTGCTGCTTTACTACCGGGGCTGAGGGCCGTCGCCGTCATCCAGCCCCTGAGAGGCGGGGCGTTTGCCTATCTGGCGCTCCATGCTGTCGAGCATCTGGTTATAGGCGAGCGCCACCCGGCCAATCTCGTCCCCTTCATCCCCCTCTAGCCTGTGGCCGAAGTCGTTGCGATCGGTGGCCTCCTCCATGGAGCGGGTCAGCTGGTTGAGGGGGCGGACTATCCAGGTGCGGATGACCCAGAGGGTGAGCAGGAGTCCCAGCCCGAAGATGAGGGTGAGACTCAGGGCCGAGGTGAGGATGTTCTGCTCCACCCGGGTAAACAGGGTGTCGAGGGAGTAGTCAAAACGCACCGCCCCCAGCACGGTGTTTTCCGGCACCTGGTGGCAACTGGTGCAGTCGGTACCGCGAAAATCCTTTCTGGCCAGCAGCGGGCGGGTCACCACCAGTCGGCTGTGCATGCCGTCATGCTCTACCTCCAGGCTCCCCTTGCCCGCCAGCGCCAGGGCATCAAACCTGTCCTTCGGGGCCTCGTCGTCACGGCCCGGCCCGTACTGCTTGTTGACCGCCGCCCCGCGCACGATGCGAGCATCTTCCACGTGGGCGTGATCGAGAAACTTGGCGCGCAGGGTGTCGCGGGCGTCCATCTTGCCGGTCAGCATCAGCATGTTGAGGCCGTCGAAGTAGGCCTCGGTCTGCTCGCGGCTCTGTTCCTTGATGAGGGTCAGGATGAGGTCACGCTCGCGCACCGCCTGATAGGCCGCAGAAAACACCAACACCATGGAGAAGATGAAGAGCAGGAAGAAGTTGATCTTGGCAGCAATGGAGAGGCGCATGGGACTGGTACATCTGTTGGGTAAAACCCGCGCAGTCTACTCTCCTCGCCGGACGGGTTTTGGTGTCTTGCTCACATTCTGATGAAAAAGCGTCAAAAGACCCTGCGTTCTCATGCAGGGCCCGTTCATCCGGACTCAATATTCGCCGATGGTGATGGCCTCGTGGATGGCGCCGGTCAATACCCGCAGCTCTTCAGGGGTGATGACGAAGGGAGGCATCAGGTAGATGAGCTTGCCAAAGGGACGGATCCAGGCGCCCAGCTCCACGAACTTGCGCTGGATGCGCGCCACGTCCACCCGCTCCTTCATCTCCACCACCCCGATGGCGCCGAGCACCCGCACATCCGCCACCGCCGGGTGCAGGGTCAGCTCCACCAGTTCGGTTTTGAGTTGGTGTTCGATGGCTTGCACCCGCGCCTGCCACGGGGAGGCGAGCAGCAACTCGATGGAGGCGTTGGCCACCGCGCAGGCGAGCGGGTTGCCCATGAAGGTAGGGCCGTGCATGAAGACGCCCGCCTTGCCGTCACACACGGTACGAGCCACATGCTCGGTCGTGAGCGTGGCCGACAGCGTCAGATAGCCACCGGTGAGCGCCTTGCCCAGACACATGATGTCGGGGCTGATCCCCGCCCAGTCGCAGGCAAAGAGCTGGCCGGTGCGGCCAAAGCCGGTGGCTATCTCGTCGGCAATCAGCAGCACGCCAAACTCGTCGCACAGGGCGCGCACCCACTGCAGGTAGCGGGGGTGGTAGAAGCGCATGCCGCCCGCCCCCTGGACGATGGGTTCGAGCACGATGGCGGCAATTTCCTCGTGATGATCCGCCACCAGGGTGGCCAGCTCCACCACGCTCTGCTCGTCCCACTGGGCGTGGAAGCGGCAGCTTGGCGCTTCGACGAAATGGTGTTCGGGCAGGAAGCCCTGGTAGAGCTCGTGCATGCCGCCATCGGGATCGCACACGCTCATGGCGCCGAAGGTGTCGCCGTGATAGCCGCCCCGAAGGGCAACGAATTTGGCGCGGGGCGTCCCTTTGGCATGCCAGTACTGCTGGGCCATCTTGAGGGCTACCTCCACCGCCACCGAGCCGGAATCCGCCAGAAAGACCCGATCCAGCCCCTTCGGGGTGATCTCCACCAGTTTGCGGCAGAGCTCGACCGCCGGGGCATGGGTCAGGCCGCCAAACATCACGTGGGACATCTTGCCGAGCTGGGCGGTGGCGGCCGCGTCCAGTTCCGGCACCTGATAGCCGTGAACGCAGGCCCACCAGGAGCTCATGCCATCCACCAGCTCGCGCCCGTCCGTCAGGGTGAGGGTCACCCCTTTGGCGCTGGCCACTTCATAGCAGGGCAGGGGATGGGTGAGGGAGGTATAGGGGTGCCAGACGTGGTGCAGGTCGAATTCTTGATTGGTCATTTTGTGTTCTGTTGTCAATTAATTTGATCTGGTCGGTGTTGACAGTCTACGCGTGCTCTCTACACTAGCCAACAATTTCAGCCACTTGGCTTCGCGAATGCCCTGGCGTCGCGCTGTCCAGCTGGCGGGTCTTGCGGCGAACGCTCTCTTGAGCGCGGCGCAGGATCCCACCAATAACAACCGGAAGCCATGTATGAATGTTCTTACCGCGGGTGCCCACGCCCTTCGTCACGACTGGACCCTGTCCGAGGTTCAGGATCTCTTTGCCCTGCCATTCAACGATCTGCTGTTCCAGGCCCAGACGGTGCACCGCGCCCATTTCGACCCGAACGAGGTGCAGGTGAGCACCCTGCTCTCCATCAAGACCGGGGCCTGCCCGGAAGATTGCAAATATTGTCCCCAGAGCGCTCGCTACCACACCGGGCTCGAGACCGAGCGGCTGATGGAGGTGGAAAAAGTGCTGGAGCGGGCCCGGGAGGCCAAGGCCAACGGCTCGTCCCGCTTCTGCATGGGGGCGGCCTGGCGCAACCCGAAAGAGAAGGACATGCCCTACATCCTGCGCATGATTGAAGAGGTGCGCGGGCTCGGCATGGAGACCTGCATGACGCTCGGGATGCTGACCGCCGATCAGGCGGCGCGTCTCGGGGCGGCGGGGCTCGATTACTACAACCACAACCTCGACACCTCGCCGGAGTTCTACGGCGACATCATCACCACCCGCACCTATCAGGACAGGCTCGACACCCTGGAGCATGTGCGCGGTGCCGGCATGAAGGTCTGCTCCGGCGGCATCGTCGGCATGGGAGAGCAGGCGAAAGACCGTGCGGGCCTCCTGATGGCGCTGGCCAACCTGCCGCGCCACCCGGAGAGCGTGCCCATCAACATGCTGGTCAAGGTGAAGGGGACGCCCCTGGAGAACCAGGAGAACCTGGACCCGTTCGAATTTATCCGCACCATCGCCGTGGCGCGCATCATGATGCCGGCCTCCCACGTGCGCCTCTCCGCCGGACGGGAGAAGATGAACGAGCAGATGCAGGCCATGTGCTTTATGGCCGGGGCCAACTCCATCTTCTACGGCTGCAAGCTGCTGACCACCCCCAATCCGGACGAGAACAGCGACATGCAGCTCTTCAAGCGCCTTGGCATTCGCCCCGCCCAGCGGGCCCAGAAGCCGGATCAGGTTCAAGAGGAGGAGCTGCTGGCCGAGGTAAACCGCCAGAGCGAGCCGAGCGAACTCTTCTACGATGCCACCCGTTCCCGCGCAGATGTCCTCCGTCCATGATGACGCCCGTTGTTACCGGCCCCTTTGCCCTGGGGGAGGCGCTGGCCGAGCGTGAACAGGCCACCCTGCTGCGCCGACGCACCCCGGTGGATGTGGCGAGCGGTGGGCGGATCCGGGTCGGGGGGCGTGATTACCTCAACGTCTCTGGCAACGACTACCTGGGCCTTGCGGGTCACCCCGCCATCAAGGCCGCCTTCACGGCGGGGGTGGCGCAATATGGCGCGGGGGCAGGTGCCTCGCCCCTGGTGACCGGCTACAGCCGCGCTCACCAGGAGCTGGAAGAGACGCTTGCCGACTGGCTCGGCGTGGAGGCGGTGCTGCTGTTCAACTGCGGCTTCTCCGCCAATCAGGCGGTGCTCAAGGCCCTGCTCGGCAAGGATCACCTGCTGTGGCAGGACAGGCTCAACCACGCCTCCTTGCAGGAGATGGGGAGCCAGCTCCCCTGCAAGATGAAGCGCTTCGGCCACAACGACATGGCGGCCCTTGAGCGGCTGCTTGAGCCAAACCGGGGCATGATCGTCTCGGAAGGGGTCTTCAGCATGGACGGGGATCAGGCCCCCTGGGCTGAGCTGGCCACACTCGCATCCCGAAGCGGCAACTGGCTGATGATTGACGATGCCCACGGCCTCGGCGTGCTGGGTGCCGAGGGGCGCGGCACCCTGGCAGCCCAGGGGGTGAACCCGGCCAGCGTGCACATCCAGATGGGGACCTTCGGCAAGGCGCTCGGGGTGGCCGGCGCCTTTGTGGGTGGCAGTCGCGAGCTGGTGGAGTACCTGGTCAATTTTGCCCGCCACTATGTCTACAGCACCCATATGCCCCCCGCCCAGGCGTGCGCCGTGCGCCAGAGCATCGAGCTGGTATGCGTAGCCGACGAGGCCCGTGCCCACCTGGCTCGCCTTGTCGCCCGGTTCCGGCAGGGGGTGCAGGCGCTCGGCTGGCGGCTTGGGGCAAGCGATACCCCCATCCAGCCGTTGCTGGTGGGGGAGAGCGTCGCTGCCCTGCAACTGGCCGAGCGCCTGCGGGAGTGCGGTGTCTGGGCCGGCGCCATCCGCCCGCCCACGGTGCCGGTCGGCACGGCGCGCCTTCGCATCACCCTGTGCGCTGCCCATGGCGAAGATGACGTGGATCGCCTGCTCGAGGCCCTGGGGCCCAGCCCATCCACTGACGAGAGAGGGGGCGCCCATGGTGCATGAGCGTTTCCAGTCGGTGGACAAGGCACAGCTCGCCCGCCGCTTCGGGGCGGCGGCCCGCCACTACGACGCCCACGCCCGCTTCCAGCAGGAGGTGGGGCAGTCGCTGCTGGCGCGCATGGACGAGTGGGGCGTGAAAGAGGTGCGCTCAGGGGCCGGGCTGGATCTGGGTTGCGGCACCGGTTTCTTCCTGCCTGCCCTGGCGCCGCGCTGCGAGACGCTGACCGGGCTGGATCTCGCGCCCGGCATGCTGGCCCAGGCGGCCCTTCGCGGCAGCGGAGCCCGCCTGGTGTGCGGCGACGCGGAGGGGCTGCCCTTTGCTGACCAGAGCCTGGACTGGGTCTTCTCCAGCCTGGCCCTGCAGTGGTGCGAGCGGCCGGCCCAGGCCTTTGCTGAGCTCAACCGGGTGCTCAAACCCGGTGGCCAGGTCTTCTTCTCGACCCTGCTTTCTGGGTCACTGTGGCAACTGCGGGAGGCCTGGCGGGCCGTGGATGGTCGTGACCATGTCAATCGCTTCCTGACGTTGTCCCAGTTGCAGCAGGCGGCCCGTGACGGGGGCTTCGAGGCCCCGGCACTCTGCCCGCTGACCTGGTCCCTCGCCTACCCGGCGCTCAGTGGACTGCTGCGCGACCTCAAGGGGATAGGTGCGAGCCAGGTCAACGACGAGCGGTCTGCGGGCCTGGGTCATCGCCAGCGCCTGGTGCGACTGGGGGAGGCCTACGAGCGCCACCGTCAACCGGACGGCCTGCTGGCCGCCAGCTATGAGGTCTGCCTCGGGCGCCTGGTGCGGCGCTGACACAAAAAGACCCGACGCACCCACCCCTTCAGCGGCAGGACGCGCGCCTGCCTTTCACCATGGATATCGGGGCGCCTCTGCGCCCCTGCACTGCATCGAGGAATCATCATGGGGACATCCTATTTCATCACGGGCACGGACACCGACGTGGGCAAGACCCTGGTGGCCCGCACCCTGTTGCTGGCGCTTGGCGCCAGAGGCATTCGCTGCGCCGGGTACAAACCGGTGTCGGCGGGCTGCACCCGCACCCCGGAGGGGCTTCGCAATCGGGATGCCTTGCTGTTGCAGCAGGCGGCCACGGTTGCGCTGCCCTACGAGCAGGTCAATCCCTATGCCTTCGAGCCGCCCATCGCCCCCCATATCGCCGCCCGTGAGCGGGGGGTGAGCATCCCCTTCGAGGGGCTGTCCGCCGGCTTGCGGGAGATTGAGGGAGCTGGGGCCGATCTCGTCATTGTCGAAGGGGCGGGGGGCTGGTTCCTGCCGCTGGATCATCAGCGTCTGCTCTCGGAGTGGGTCGCCCAGGAGCGGCTGCCGGTGATCCTGGTGGTGGGGGCCAGGCTGGGCTGCCTCAACCATGCCCTGCTCACCGTCAGCGCAATTCGCCAGCAGGGGTTGACCCTGGCGGGCTGGGTCATCAACCGGGTGGATCCGCACATGAGCCGCTACGAGGAGAACCTGGACACCTTGAAAGCCATGTTGCCGGCCCCATTTCTGGGGGAGCTCCCCTTCGTGGACGCGGTGAATGAGGTGGATTTGCACCACTGTCTCGATGTGTCGCCCTTGCTCTGAGGCCAGACATTCAGCAAACATTCATCGAGTCTGTCTATTATTTGGGGCAAGTGTGGCATCGGTCGCCCCTGGGGTGCCCCGAACCATGCATCCATATCTCACAAGGAGTCAATATGAAGCGAATTATGCTATTCCTGGTGACCAACCTGGCCGTCATGCTGGTGCTGGGGGTGGTACTCAATATCCTGTTCTCGGTTCTGGGGATCAACAAGTCCAGCATTTCCGGTCTGTTGGTGTTCTGCGCCGTGTTCGGTTTTGGGGGTTCCTTTATCTCCTTGCTGATGTCCAAGTGGATGGCCAAGCGTAGCTATGGCGTCCAGGTCATCGAGCAGCCCCGCAACGAGACCGAGCACTGGCTGGTGAGCACTGTTGCCCGTCAGGCCCGTGAGGCTGGCATCAAGATGCCGGAAGTGGGGATCTACGACTCCCCCGAGATGAACGCCTTTGCCACCGGCGCCCGCCGTGACGACTCCCTCGTCGCCGTCTCCTCCGGTCTGCTCTACAGCATGAGCCGCGACGAGGCGGAAGCCGTGCTGGCCCACGAGGTGAGCCACGTGGCCAACGGCGACATGGTGACCCTGACCCTGATCCAGGGGGTGGTGAACACCTTCGTGATGTTCTTCGCCCGCATCGTGGCCGGCGTCATCAGCAACTTCTTCAGCTCCAACAACGAGGAAGAGAGCAGCAGCACCGGCGGTTTCGCCTACATGATCACCGTGTTCGTGCTGGAGATGGTGTTCGGCGTGCTCGCCTCCATCATCGTCATGTGGTTCAGCCGTCAGCGCGAGTTCCGTGCCGACGCCGGTGCCGCCAAGCTGGCCGGCCGCGACAAGATGATTGCCGCGCTCCAGCGTCTCGCCCGCGGTGCCGAGCCGCAGATGGAGGGTTCCATGATGGCGTTCGGCATCAACGGCAAGCGCTCCATGAGCGAGCTGTTCATGAGCCACCCGCCCATCGAGCAGCGCATCGCCGCCCTGCGTGGCTGATAGCCAGTCATCTAAATAAAACGGCTGCCCTCGGGCAGCCGTTTTGCATTCCGGGGACGGGGTTTTGTCCCCCGATCACCCTATTTGATCACCAGATCCGTCAGGGGCACGGCGCAGCAGGTGAGGATCTTGCCCTCGGCCCGCTCGGCGGCGCTGATGGCGGGGGCATCGGGGTGATCCACCTCGCCCGAGACCAGGGTCTGCTTGCAACTGCCGCAGATGCCGGCACGGCAGCTCCAGGGCAGCTCTACCCCCTGCTTGTTGGCCTGATCCAGCACGGTGCCCTGGTTGTTGCCCGCAAACTCCCGCTCGCCGATACGCAGTTGCACCGCCTGATGGGGGCGGGCTACCGAGAGCAGGGCCCCGCCAAAGCTCTCCTGGCGGATGCGCCCGGCCGGTACGCCGAGAGCGGTCAGCCGGTTGGCTGCATCGGCCATGAAGCCGTGAGGGCCGCAGATGAACACCTCCCGCTCCTGCAAATCCCGGATCCGGCCCAGATGATCGTCATTCAGACGGCCGCTGAGCCCCTGCCAGTGTTTGTCAGGCTGGCTCAGGATCAGGGTGAGGGTCATTCCCTGCTGCGCCATGGCGTGCAGCTCGCTGGCGGCAGGAATGTCTGCCTCGCTGCGACACAGGTGCATGAAGTGGACGTCATCGAGTTCCCCCCGTAGTGCCAGAGTGCGGGCAATGGAGAGCATGGGGGTGACACCGGATCCCGCCGAGAGCAGCAGCAGCCTGCGCTCGGACCCTAAGTGAAACTCGCCGGCCGGGGGGGCGGCCAGCAGGTGATCGCCCACGCGCAGCTCATGGTGCAGCCAGGGGGAGAGGCGGCCATCGGCCAGCTTCTTGACGCTGATGCTGTAACGCTCGGGCCGCTCCGGCGTGGAGCTCAGGGTGTAGCGGCGTTGAACCCGTGTGCTTTTGATATCGAGGCTGATGGGCAGGTGCTGGCCAGGCAGGTAGTCGGGCAGGGGCTCGCCGTCGGCGGCCTCGAACCAGAAGGTTTCCAGATCCCGGGCCAGGGGTTCCCGGGCGACGCACACCAGCTCCCGCTTTTTCGGGGCCGCGTTGGGGTAGACCGGCGCCCGGGCCCGCTCCAGCACCTCGATCTCGCTGCCTGCGTCAATCCAGCCCTCGTTCAGGGCCACCAGATTCTGGCCGAAGTAGACCTCACCATCTTCGCCACGGCGGTAGTGGGTGAGGGTGGCCAGCGGCTCTTTCAGGGCATTGAAGCGCTCCGTGCCTGCCTCCACCGTGGTCATGATGCAGCGGCTGCACGGCTTGTCCACCCGAAACTCCACCTCGCCGATGCGGATCCGCTTCCAGCCATCCTCTTCAAAGGGGCGGGTGCCGCTCGCCACCAGGTTGGTACGAAATTGGCTCATCTGGTGCAAGGCATCGGATCTCAGGTTGAGATCCTCAAGGGAAGCCTGGCTGATGAGCAGCAAGGGGTAGCCGTCCGCAAAGCTCACCCGGGTGCCGGTCTTCTCCCGAAAACGATCGGATGCCTCCCCGAGCCAGAGCAGGCGCACCGGCTCCCTCGCCACCCGGCTCAGCCACTCATCGGCTTCGGGCCCGGTGTGCAGGGCGGTAAAGCGATCCCCCCAGACACCGGTGTGCTGAGGGGCGCGACTGAACGCCGCCTCCATGAGGGCAAGGGGGGGCAGACCCGGATAGCGCAGTTGCAGCCCCCCCTCGACGGGGGTGGCCACCACCTGCTGCAACTGGGGATGGGTGCGGGCGGTGATAAAGGTGCCATCCGGTTTGACCACCATGTAGCGGCGATCCCCGGCAAGTCCCTCCTGGGTCACCCGGACGCGCTCCAGCGGCATGCCTGCCGTCGATTTGATGGGGTAGAGATGTATGCTGGCGAGGGTCGGCATGTCCTGGTCCTTGTGCTGTGGCGATTCCTGTGAAGAGGGGAAGATAACGATTCCTGTCCCGGGCGGCAATCTTCTCCTGCTGCCCACATCGAGGGCGGCGAGGGGGCTCGGGCGACAGGCCCGAATGGCTGCGGGGTGTGACGGGGATCCGGTTGTGAAGGGGGCGACCCATAAAGCGCAACATTTATTGATCCTGATCCACCATGTCGTACAAAAAACGGCCCATCATCGGGCCAGCTTCCAGTTTCTGACGCTTTCGCTTCTTCCCTCTCCGGCCACCGTCTGCCCAGGCAAAACGGTATCAAGCGCATTCGGATGGGGCCTGTCACACAAAAAGAAGAAAGCAATGTATGAGCAAACAACTGGATATGACCCCACAGCCGGATCTCTCCCAGAAAACGGAAACAGGCCCGGTCCGCACCCGGCTGCCCGTTTGGCGGCCGGCCCTGCCACCTTGCAACCATGCCTGCCCGGCTGGCGAGAACATCCAGGCCTGGCTTGCACTGGCCGAAGCAGGCCGCTTTGAGGCGGCCTGGCAACGACTGATCGAAGAAAATCCCCTGCCTGCAGTCCACGGGCGGGTCTGTTATCACCCCTGCGAAACGGCCTGCAACCGTGCCCAGGTGGATGATGCCGTCTCCATTCACGCCATCGAGCGCTTCCTCGGCGACGAGGCGCTGGCCCGTGGCTGGCAGCCTGCGCCGCCTGCCCCTGCTAGCGGCAAGAAGGTGCTGGTCATTGGCGCCGGTCCCTCCGGCCTCTCCTGCGCCTGGCACCTCAACCGGCTCGGCCATCAGGTGGAGATCCGCGAAGCGGGCCCGCTCGCCGGCGGCATGCTGCGCTTCGGTATTCCCGCTTACCGCCTGCCCCGCGATGTGCTGGATCGGGAGGTGGCCCGCATCGTGGCGGCCGGGGTGACGCTGACTCTCAACCACAAGGTGGAAGACGTGCTCAAAGTGCGCGACGAGGGTGGCTTTGACGCCGTCTTCATGGCCATCGGCGCCCATCTGGCCAAGCGGGTCGATATTCCGGCCCGGGAAGCGGGCAAGATCCTCGATGCGGTGAGTTTCCTCGAACAGGCGAGTCTGGCGGAGGAGAAAGGCTTGCCGCCGCCAAAACTGGGACGGCGGGTGGCCATCTACGGCGGTGGCAACACCGCCATGGACGCGGCCCGTACCGCTCGTCGCCTCGGGGTCGAGGAGGCGATGATCATCTACCGCCGCGACCGGGACCATATGCCGGCCCACGCCTTTGAAGCCTTTGATGCCGAGGAGGAGGGGATCAAGATCAACTGGCTGCGCACCATCCGCCAGCTCGACAGTACCAACATCGAGGTGGAGGTGATGGCGCTGGATGCTGAGGGCAAGCCGGTGCCCACCGGCAAGTTTGAAACCCTGGAAGCGGACTCCCTTATTCTGGCGCTCGGTCAGGAGGTCGACCTCTCTGTGCTGGAGAGCATTCCCGGCGTGCGGGTCAACAAGGAGGGGGTGGTGCAGGTTGGCGAGAACCTGATGACGGATGTGCCGGGTCTGTTTGCCGGTGGCGACATGGTGCCCTCCGAGCGCACCGTCACCATCGCCACCGGCCACGGCAAGAAGGCGGCGCGCCACATGGATGCCTGGCTGCGCGGTCGCCACTACCACAAACCGCTTTCCTATTCATTGGTGGGGCCGGAGCAGTTGCAGCTCTGGTTCCAGACCCACGCCCCGGCCAGCAGCCAGCCGGTCAAACCGCCCTCGGCGCGGGATGACTTTGGCGAGATCATCGGCGGACTGGACGAGACGGCGGCCCGCTACGAGGCGGCGCGCTGCTACTCCTGCGGCAACTGCTTCGAGTGCGACGGCTGCTATGGCAGCTGCCCAGAGCAGGCCATCGCCAAGCTGGGGCCGGGTCTGGGGTATCAGGTGGATGCCGAACGCTGCACCGGCTGTGGTGCCTGCCATGACCAGTGCCCCTGCCACGCCATCGAGCTGTGCCAACCGGAGGAGTCCCAATGAAACATGAACTGATCATGGTTGACGGCAACGAAGCCGCGGCCCGGGTGGCGTACCAGCTGAGCGAAGTGTGTGCCATCTATCCCATCACCCCGAGCTCGACCATGGCCGAACTGGCCGACGCCTGGGCGGCACAGGGGCAGACCAACCTCTGGGGCAACATCCCCACCGTGGTAGAGATGCAGAGCGAAGGGGGGGCGGCCGGCACGGTGCACGGCGCCCTGCAGGCGGGGGCGCTCGCCACCACCTTCACCGCCAGTCAGGGGCTGATGCTGATGCTGCCCAACATGTACAAGATCGCAGGCGAATTGACCTCGGCGGTGTTCCATGTGGCGGCCCGATCCTTGGCGGCGCAGGGGCTCTCGATTTTTGGCGACCATCAGGACGTGATGGCGGCGCGCAGCACCGGCTTTGCCATGCTCGCCTCCGGCTCGGTGCAGGAGGCGCAGGACCTGGCTTTGGTCGCCCACAGCGTCACCCTGCAATGCCGGGTGCCCTTCATCCACTTCTTCGACGGGTTCCGTACCTCCCACGAGGTGAACAAGATCACCGCGCTGCATCGGGATGAGATCCGGGCCCTTATCGACAACGACTGGGTGCGCGCCCACCGTGCGCGGGCGCTCAACCCGGATCATCCGGTGATGCGTGGCACCGCCCAGAACCCGGACACCTATTTCCAGACCCGCGAGAGCGTCAACCCCTTCTACGAGGCGGTGCCGGCGCGGGTGCAGCAGTGCATGGAGAGCCTCGGCGAGCTGACCGGCCGCCACTACCGGCTGGTGGAGTACCACGGCGCAACCGATGCCACCGATGTCATCGTGCTGATGGGCTCGGGGGCGGCCACCGCCCGCACGACGGTGGATTGGCTCAACCGGCAGGATCGCAAGACCGGGGTCTTGGTGGTGCGCCTCTATCGCCCCTTCCCGGTGCAGGCGCTGCTCGATGCCCTGCCCGCGAGCGTTCGCCGCATGGCGGTGCTGGATCGCACAAAGGAGCCGGGGGCCGGTGGCGAGCCGCTGCTGCTGGATGTGCAGAGCGCGCTGATCGACGGTTTGCAGCGCGGCCTTATCAAGCGGTTGCCCTGGCTGAGCGGTGGTCGCTACGGCCTCTCTTCCAAAGAGTTCACCCCCGCCATGTGCGCGGCCGTGTTCGAGGAGCTGGCCTCCGACGCGCCGCGTCCGCGCTTTACCGTGGGGATTGTCGATGATGTGTCGGGCCTCAGTCTGGCCTGGCACCCCATCGGCGATCTGGAGCCTGCCAGCCGGGTGCGGGCACTCTTCTTTGGCCTGGGTGCCGACGGCACAGTGGGCGCCAACAAGAGCAGCATCAAGATCATCGGCGAGCTGGAGGGCTTCCACGCCCAGGGCTACTTCGTCTACGACTCCAAGAAGTCGGGCTCGCGTACCGTCTCCCACCTGCGCTTTGGCCCCGAGCCCATAGACGCCCCCTGGCTTATCGAGCAAGCGAGCTTTATCGGCTGCCACCAGTGGGGCTTTGTGGAATCGGTGGATCTGCTGGAGCACGCCGCCGAGGGGGCGACCCTGCTGCTTAATGCCCCTTATGAGGCTGACCGGGTGTGGGACCAGCTGCCCGAGCGGCTGCGCGCCCGCATCCGCGCCCTCCATATCCGGCTCTACTGCATCGACGGGGATCGGGTGGCCGAGCAAAACGGCATGGGCAATCGCATCAACACCATCATGCAGACCTGCTTCTTCGCCCTGGCCGGGGTGCTGCCGCGGGACGAGGCCATTGCGCTTATCAAGGAGAGCATAGATAAGAGTTATGCCCGCAAGGGGCCTGAGGTGGTCGCGCGCAACTTCGCGGCGGTGGACGACACCCTGGCCCATCTGCACCAGGTGGCGATCCCGGCGGGTGAGGAGCAGATCAGCGACTATCCGCTGCCACTGGCTCCCGGCGGCAGCGAGTTTGTCCAGCGGGTCACAGGCCCGATGCTGGCGGGGCGGGGCGATCTGATCCCCGTCTCCATGCTGCCGGTGGATGGCACTTACCCCACCGCCACCAGCCGCTTCGAGAAGCGGGACATCGCCCGCGAGATCCCGATTTGGCAATCCGAACTCTGCATCCAGTGCGGCAACTGCGTCTTCGTCTGTCCCCATGGGGCGCTGCGGGCCAAGTTCTACCATCAGGACTGGCTGGCAACCGCCCCGGAGGCGGCACAGTCGGTGCCTGTCACCGCCAAGGGCTTCCCCGACAGCCGCTACACATTGCAGCTCTATTCGGAAGATTGCACCGGCTGCGGCCAGTGCGTGCAGGCCTGTCCGGTGCGGGCTGGAGCGGATGCCCGCCATCAAGGCGAGCGCGCCATCGCCATGATGGACAAGGCGCCGCACCTTGCTGGCCAGAAGCAGGCGCTGCGCTGGTTCGAGAGCCTGCCCTGGCCCGCCCGCGAGCGAGTGGATTTCTCCACCGTGCGCGGTGCCCAGTTCCTGGAGCCCCTGTTCGAGTTCTCCGGTGCCTGCGCCGGCTGTGGCGAGACGCCCTATCTCAAGCTGCTGACCCAGCTGTTTGGTGACCGCATGCTGGTGGCCAACGCCACCGGGTGTTCGTCCATCTATGGCGGCAACCTGCCGACCACCCCCTGGGCCAAGAACGCGGAAGGGAAGGGGCCCGCCTGGTCCAACTCATTGTTCGAGGACAACGCCGAGTTTGGCTTTGGTTTTCGTCTCACCGCCGACCAACACCACGGTCAGGCGGTGGCCGCCCTCGAAGCGATGAAGGGGGAGCTGGGCGCAGAGCTGGTCGAGTCGCTGATCAGTGCCCCGCAGCGGCTGGAGTCGGAGATCCGCGCCCAGCGCACCCGGGTGGCGCAAGTGCGGGAGCGGCTGGAAGAGGTGAAATCCGGCAAGGCCCGCGAGCTGCTCTCGCTTATCGATCAGCTGGTGCGCCGCTCGGTCTGGATAGTGGGCGGCGATGGCTGGGCCTATGACATAGGCTCGGCGGGGCTCGATCACGTGCTCGCCTCCGGGCGCGATGTGAACGTGCTGGTGATGGATACCGAGGTCTACTCCAACACCGGCGGCCAGATGTCGAAATCGACCCCGCTCGGCGCCGTCGCCAAGTTCGCGGCGGGAGGCAAGACGCTGGCCAAGAAGGATGTGGCGTTGCAGGCCATCTCCTACGGCAACGTCTATGTTGCCCGCATCGCCTTTGGCGCCAACCCGCAGCAGGCGCTGCAGGCCTTGCGGGAAGCGGAGGCCTATCCGGGCCCGTCGCTGATCATCGCCTACAGCCACTGCATCGCCCACGGCATCGACATGGAGCAGGGATTGGCCCAACAGAAGCGTGCGGTCAATTCGGGCCACTGGCCGCTGATGCGCTACAACCCGGTACTGCGCAGCGCCGGGCAGAACCCCTTCAGCCTCGACAGCCTGCGACCCTCCATCCCGCTCGCCGAATACCGGCAGGAGGAGACCCGTTATCGGGTGCTGGCCCAGAGCCATCCACAGGAGGCCGAGCGGCTGATGCAGGTGGCGCAACAAGTGGCGTGGCAGAAGTGGGCTACCTACGAGGAGATGGCCACCCGCGAAGCCAGCCATTTCCATCCGCTGGTGTGATCATGGGGTGAAACAGGTATGACAAAGCGGGCCATTGGCCCGCTTCGTTTTCCGGTGCCAAGGGAAGTGGCCGTTACCGCGCCTCGTGAGCAGCCAACAAAAAGCCCGGCGTCGGGCCGGGCTGGCAGGATAAGTTGCTTATCCAGGTATTCGTCGAGGCGTCTAGTGTGGATGTTGTTTGAGGATGTCGTATATCTCCTCTTTCAGTTTAAGTTTCTGTTTTTTCAGATCCTTCACCTCGGAGCTGTAGTCGCTGGCGTGGTGTTTCTCCAGCTTTCTGATCTCCGCATCCAGGTCGTTGTGCAAGTCAAACTTCTTCTGGAAATGGACATCACTGCTCTTCAGTTTCGAGATGAGATCTCTGTACTCCGGAAACATGTAATGAAGCCTCCTTGTTGTCGTTTGATTGTGCCTGCAAGACCAAAGTACCCCTTACTGCCGGGGAGAAACGTGATCCCGATCCAATTCGGGGCCACGGATTTGCTGCATAAGAAGGGTGATTTTTAACTGTTTGAATTACAAGATGATTGCCTACTGACCCTGGGGAAGCAGAGGAAAGAAGCGGGATCCGGTTCACATTCGGGAGAGGGAGTCTGCAACGGGGCGGGCAACAGAAAGGGGCGCGAGGCCCCTGACTGGAAACGGGTGAGCCGTTTACTCTTTTTTCTTTTTCTTCTCGGGCAGGGGCTTGCCGTCTCTGGCAATCACCTTGCCTGCCTCGAAACCGATCTGCGCCGCCAGCTCTTCCAGATCCGGCGCCTTGGCCTCGTTGCCGATGGCGTACTGGTAGTTGGCGATGGAGATCTTCTCCGCCACCGGTGTGCCCGGCACGATGGGTTCGCGCCAGCCCTGACCGATGTGGGCCACCAGGGTGCCGTTCATGATGAGCTCGCCGACGATCTCCTGGGTGGGGATGCCTTTGCCGTAGGTGAGGCCCTGCGGGTGCTTCTTGCCTACCAGGGGCTCGGTGCTGGCGGGCATCAGCTTGGTGCGGATCAGCCACTTGGGCGATTTGGTCTTGCCCACCGCCTTGCCGGTCTGGTACTCGTTGATCTTGATGGTCTTGATCATCTGGGCCGTGAACTCCTTGGTCAGGGCCTTCTGGGCTTCGCTGGTCTCGTCGATGACGATGGGGGCCACATACCAGGTCTGGGGAGCCTGCGCCTTGGGGGTCGCCGGGGCGGTTTGCGCCATGGCGAGCGGGCTGAGCAGGATGGCCGTCAACAAGAGTCCGATTTTCTTCATGGTGATTCCGCTTATGTTTCGACAAGAATTTTGTTTTGCCAGCGACGACTGCGCCAGCGCCAGAACATGGCCAGACCGCGCACCCACTCGTCGCAGGCGAGGGCCAGCCAGATGCCTACCAGGCCATAGCCCTGCATGATACCAAGGAAATAGGCCAGGGGAACGGCAATGCCCCACATGGAGACGAGCGCCATGTAGAGCGGGAAACGGGCATCCCCGGTGGCGCGCAGGGCGTTGATCACCACCAGATTGAAGGTGCGACCGGGTTCGAGGATGAGGCTGATGAGGAAGAGCTGCGCCACCTGGGTGATGATGTCGGCGTCGTCGGTGAACAGGCTGATGATGGCGCGGCCGTTGAGGGCGGCGGCGATGGCGATGGCGGCGGTGACGATGAGGCCGAGTTTCAGGCTCTTCATCAGTTGGCGATAGGCCTGATCGAAGCGTCGGGCTCCCGCCAAGTGGCCGATGATGATCTCGTTGCCAAGGCCGATGGAGAGGCCGAACAGCAGGATGAACAGGCAGATCTGGAAGAAGTAGGACTGGGTCGCCAGCGCCTTGTCGCCGAGCAGGCCGACGAAGGCGGTCACCACCATGAACTGCAGCATCCAGGAGAGGTTCTCCCCCGCCGCCGGCAGACCGATGTGCAGCACCTTGTCCAGCATGGCGCGGCTTGGGCGGACGATCTCGGGCAGACGCAGCCGGATGCCAGTCTTGCGCGCCACCAGCCATACCAGCAGCACCACCCCGACGATGCGCCCCGCCACCGTGCTGATGGCGACCCCGGCGACCCCGAGCTGGGGCAGGCCGAACCAGCCATAGAGCAGCAGCAGGTTGCCGACGAAGGTGATGAGGTTGACGATGAGGGTCACGTACATGGCCTGGCGGGTGTGGCCGTGGGCACGCAGGGTGGCGGCCAGGCAGAGGGCCGCCGCCTCCGGCAGCAGGCAAAGCCCGATGATCTGCAGGTAGAGGCTGCCGTCGCTCATCAGGTGGGCAGGCAGGTTCATCAGCGCCAGCATGGTGCCGGCCCCCGCCATGACGCCGACCGCGGCCACCAGTCCCACCAGCAGGTTGAAGCCGATGGCGGTGTGGATGACGACGCGGGCTTTTTCCTTGTCTCCCGCCCCCAGATACTGGGTGATCACCACGCTGGTGCCGATGCTGACGAAGCTGAACAGGGTGATGGCGAGATCGAAGACCTGGTTGCCCACCGCGAGGGCCGCCACCCCCTGATAGGAGACATGGCCCACCATGAAGGTGTTGAGGGCCCCGGTCAGAAAGTGAAGGGCCAGATCGATGAACAGTGGCCAGGTCAGGGCGAAGAGGGAGCCCGGGCCCGCGTGGGATTGAGTCTGCATGGGATATCCAGGTGCTGGCGATGGCCCTCGTCAGGGCCAACTGGAGGGGCATTTAACACCAAGCGGGGGCGGGGTGCAATCCTGGTCGCAGGAGGAGGGGGCCTGTGACCAGGGGATGTGTCTCAGACCGGCGTGGCGCCGGCCTCCTGCTCGCTGGGGCGGGTGAGGCGCGCCGAGTCGGGCAGGTCGTCATCGTGCGGCCAGCGGGTGAGCAGGGCATCCGTGGTGCTCTCCACCCCCTCGTCGTCCCGGAACATCGGCTCCCGGTAGCAGCGGGTCATGCGCAGGGCCTGGTACATGTCGGGGCAGAGGATGATGCCATCCTCGCCGACCCGGATCCCCGCCTGTTTGAACCATTGGCTCATCTGGCCGTGCCGACCGGCCATCACCATGTGGATGCCGCGCCGCTTGAGCTCCTTGTGCAGCTCTCCCACCATGCTCATGACGCTGATGTCCTGATGGGTGAAGCAGGCCACCGCATCCACTACCAGGCACCTGGGATTGTGGGGATCCTGCACCAGCAGTGCCAGCACCCGCCGCTTGAAGTAGGGGGCGTTGAAGTAGGTGAGCGGGGAGTTGAAGCGATAGACCAGGATGCCGGGAATCGCCTTGGCCTGCTCGTTGTCCCCCAGGGTGCGCACCACGCCCTCGTCGTCCATGCCGAGCAGCTGGTCGGTGGGGCGCATCACGTTGCGCAGGAACTGGAACAGCCCCAGCAGCACCGCGAGGGTGATGCCCGGAATGACCCCCATGGTGAGCACGCTGACAAAGGTCACCAGGGCGAGCCAGAAGGCGGCGCGGTCCGAGTCGCGCAGGGCCCAGAGGCCGCGAAAATCCGTGAGCGACAGGGAGGCCATCACCAGCACCACGCCGAGGGCGGCGGTGGGAATGTACTGCAGCGGCGCCGTCAGGTAGAAGGTGACCAGGGCGATGACGGCGGCGGCGATGATGGAGACCAGCTGGCTTTTGCCGCCGTTGGCGTCGTTCACCGCGGTGCGCGAATCCGCCCCGCTGATGGCAAACCCCTGGGAGGCGGCGGCGGCCAGGTTCGCCATGCCCAGCGCCCTAAACTCCTTGTCCGCATCAATCTCGTAGCCGTTCTTGGCGGCGAAGCTGCGGGCGGTGAGCATCATGGAGACGAAGCTCACCATGGCGAGGTTGAGGGCGGGCAGCACCAGCTCACGGATAAGCCCGGGGGGAAAGTCCGGCATCTGGAAGGCGGGCAGCCCCGAGCCGATGGTCCCCAGGGTGGCGATGTCGACGCGGCCGAGATTGAACAGCCACACCAGGGCCGCCGTCACCACCATGGCCACCATGGAGGAGGGCCAGGCCGGTCTGTAACGCTTGGCCAGCAGCAGGGTGAGCAGAGCGGTCAGGCTCATGGCCAGGGTGGGCAGATGGGTCTGGGTAATGTAGCTGGTGCCGTTCAGGATCCGCTCTATCAGGTAGCGCTCGCTGAAGGTGAAGCCGAAGATCTTGGAGAGCTGGCCCACCATGATGGTGATGGCCACCCCGTTGAGCAGCCCCATCAGGATGGGGCGGGAGAGAAAGTCTGCCAGCACCCCCAGTTTGAAGCGGCTGGCTATGAGGCACCAGAAGCCGGTCATGGCGGTCATGGTCATCACCAGTTGCCAGTGACGGGTGGGATCCCCGGCGGCGAGCGGCGTTACCACGGCGGCGATCACCGCGCAGGTGGCGGCATCCGGACCGACGATGAGCTGACGGGAGGTGCCAAAGAGGGCGTACACCACCATGGGCAGGATGCAGGAGTAGAGGCCGACGATGGCGCCTACCCCGGCGAGCTCCGAATAGGCGATGGCCACGGGCAGGGCCACGGCCGCGACCGAGAGGCCAGCGCGAAGATCCGGCATCAGCCAGGCCCGCTGGTATTGCAGCAAGGCGGCGAGCCCCGGCAGCCAGCGCTCGAGAGAGAAGAAGTCGCGCATTATTTAACCCATTGAGTTACAAACATCTTTTTCTTAGTGTGCCCAAGGTTGTCGGCCCTTTGCAATCCGCTCATGGCCAGTTCACCACAAGGTCAGGCCAGATGCGTTGCCACCCCTTGGCCCTGACCCGTTCGCTAAAGATACGGCTCTCCTGGCGACAGCGCGGATTGGGGCTCACCACCAGGGACCAGTTGGGGGCAAAGCCGTAGGGGGCCAGCCACTCGAACGCATCATCTGCCAGCAGGCGGACCCCGATGCAGGTGGGCACCTCTACCCAGTGGCTGAGGGCCGAGAGCGAGCTGGCAAAAGGAGGCACCTGCTGGCGCAGATGCATGCGTGCCTGGTTGCGCACCTCCCACTGCTGGCCCGGCATCCTGGCGGCGAGCCAGGCTTCGTGATCGGCTTCCTTCAATCCAGTCGGATCAGCGTTGTCCAGATAGATAAGATCGATGTCGTTGAGCGGGGTGGGTTCGGCCTTGTCATGGAGGTGATCCCAGATGAGGTTGCGCACAAACCCCGCCCCCAGGGCCCAGTCGGGCAGGGCCAGCTCCCGCGCAGCCCGGAGGCAATCCATGCGCGGGTGATCAGCCCGCAGCAGGGCCTCGGTGCAGGCCCGCAGGTGCGCCTCCCGCAGCGCCGCGGCGTCAACCGGCATTGCGGCGCAACCAGACGTCGATGTAGCTGCAGCTCGGCACTATGGTGAGCCCCTCAGAGAGGGTCCAGTCGTAGAAGCGGCGGGCCAGCTTGTCGGCAATCCCCTGTCCGCGCAGCTCGGGGGGAACCTGGGTGCTGTAGGCGTCCACCTTGGTGGCGTCCAGCCTGCGATAGGCAAGGCGGGAGAGCTTGCCGTCCACGGTGCAGACAAACTGCTGCTGATCGGCCTGGTGAAGGATGTCGCTCATCGGGAGTCCTCTCTGGGTGAATGGGAAGATCAGAACATGGCGGACAGGGTTTGCCAACGCCATTCTTTGCGCCCATGGCGGGCTCGCTTACACTGGCCGGCCTGCGAATGGTCGCAAGGCAAGGTATAGAACATAGAGAGAGGATGGATCCGTCATGGCCTTCGCCACCCTGGACGATCTGATAGGCAACACCCCGCTGCTGGCGCTGCGCCGCATCAATCCGCACCCCGGCGTCACCCTGCTGGTGAAGCTGGAGGGCAACAACCCCGCCGGCTCCGTCAAGGACAGGGCGGCGCTGAACCTCATCAGGCAGGCAGAGGCGAGTGGTCACTTAGCGCCAGGAGCCCGGCTCATCGAGGCTACCTCCGGCAATACCGGCATCGCGCTGGCCATGGTGGCGGCGTCCCGGGGTTACCGGATGCGGCTCATCATGCCGAGCAACATGAGCCAGGAGCGGCGCGACGCCATGCAGGCCTACGGCGCCGAGCTGGTGCTGGTGGAAGAGGGCATGGAAGCGGCGCGAGACCTCGCCCTGGCCATGCAGGCGCGGGGGGAGGGGCTGGTGCTGGATCAGTTCAACAACCCCGCCAACCCGGATGCCCACTACCGCTCCACCGGCCCCGAGATCTGGCGCCAGAGCGGCGGGGCGGTCACTCACTTCGTCTCGGCCATGGGCACCACGGGCACCATCATGGGGGTTTCCCGCTACCTCAAGGAGCAGAACCCGGCGGTGGCGGTGATCGGCCTGCAACCGGCCGAGGGGAGCCAGATCCCCGGCATTCGCCGCTGGCCCGAGGCCTACCGGCCCGCCATCTTCGAGCCTGCGCGGGTTGATGGGGTGCTGGATGTGACACTGGAAGAGTCCCTCGTCATGATGCGCCGCCTGGCGCGGGAGGAGGGGATCTGCTGCGGTGTCAGCTCGGGTGGCGCCGTGGCCGGGGCCTTGCGGGTGGCGGCAGAGATCGGGCAGGGGGTGGTGGTGGCGATCATCTGCGATCGGGGGGATCGCTACCTCTCCACCGGGGTCTTCACCCCCGATGTCTGATGGGCAAGGGGCCCGCTACTCCCAGGCCCGCTCCAGCAGGACCAGCAGCTGGTCCCTGTCCGCATCCTTGCGGTTGTAGAGCAGGGCGCCATCGTTGATGGCGAGATCCCGGATCCCGGGCAGCAGCGCCTTGTCGGTGAGGCCCGCCTCCCGCAGGGTGCGTGGCAGCTTGACCGTCTGCCACAGGGTATCGCGCAGTGCCTGCAACGCCTCGATGGTGGCCTGGGGTCTCCCCTCGGCCGGGGTCGCGGCAAAGCGCTCCGGCCCCACCAGGGGCAGCAGCAGGCGGGCGAGCTCGGGGTCGATGTCGGGCCTGTTGTAGTCGAGCACGGTGGGCAGGAAGAGGTTCATACAGAGGCCATGGGGCAGGTGGCAGCGCGCCCCCAGACTGTGGCCGAGGGCGTGCACCAGCCCCACCATGGAGTTGGAAAACGCCATGCCCGCCAGGGTGGAGCCCTCTGCCAGTTGCAGCCGCAGGCCCTTGTCCGTCGGGTGGACCAGCACCCTGGGCAGGGCGGTGGCAATCTTCTCCACCGCCATCAGGGCCAGGGCGTCACTGACCGGGTTCTTGCCGTTGCCGATGAAGGCCTCGATGGCGTGGGTCATGGCATCCATGGCGGTGGCGGCGGTGATGGGCAGCGGCAGCCCCAGGGTGAAGCGGGGATCCAGCACCGCCAGCCGGGGCAGCAGGAAGGGGGAGGTGAAGGGCACCTTGCGCCCGCTCCCTTCGTCCTTGATCACCGCCACCAGGGTCACTTCGGAGCCGGTCCCCGCCGTGGTGGGGACCACCGCCAAGGGGTTGAGGGGACGGGTCAGGCAATCCGCTCCGGCATAGTCGAGCAGCCGCTCGCCCCCCAGGGTCGCCAGTATGTTCACCGCCTTGGCGGTGTCGATGACGGAGCCGCCGCCAAGGGCGAGCAGGCTGTCACAGCCCAGCTCCCGGTAGTGGCGGGCGATCCGCTCCACCACGGCGGTGGAGGAGTCCGCCGGGATCTCGTCCCAGATGGCGGCGACCGGCAAGGCCCCTTCGGCCATCACATCGGCCAGCAGGGTGGCGAGCCCGCTGCCGCTGACCCCCTTGTCGGTGAGCAGCAGCGGGCGGCCAGCCCCCAATCCCCTCAGGGCATCCGGCAACAGCTCCAGTGCCTGCTCCCCCGCCATCAGCTTGACCGGACAGAAAAAATCGTAATAACGGCTCATCCCGTTCTCCTCGTGTTCAACCGGTCAGCAGACCCAGATAGATGTGGCAGGCCCGCGCGAGCTTGCGATGCGGGTCCGGGTAGTGGCGAAGCAGGGGCCGCGCGATGAAGGCGGGCAGGATCAGGCTCTGCAACTGCTCAAGCGCCCGCACCAGGTGCATGGCCGCGTCGAGATCCCCCTCCACCAGCAGCCGGTTTTCGCAAAAAGCCTGGTTGATGCCGAGGCGAAAGCTGAGGGCGCGAAAGGCGACGGCGGGGTGCTTGAAGCGCACCCGCAGGGGGGGGGGGCCGTCATGGGCACAGGTCGAGTGCGCCTTGCCAGCCTCCTCACCGCAGTGCCAGCGCCCCGCGAACTTGTAGAGACTCAGCCCCCGGGTCATGCCGTTTACCTCCAGCCTGATGGTGAGGCCGTCCGGCAGGGGGGCAAGCTCGCGGCGCACCGCCTCGTCGACCCGGGCGGCGCGGCACAGAGTGCGGCCGATGATCCAGAGCAGGCTGCCAATCCAGAGGCGTCTGCCGGTGGCAAGCAGGGCGTCAGGGCGCATGGGAACCTCCGCTGATGGCGGACCAGAAGAGGGTGAAGGCGCTCTCCTGCCAGTGGGGGTCTTCTCCCAGTTCAGGCTGATCGACAAAGAGGGAGGCGCAGGCCAGAAACTGGCCCTGGCACACCTCCAGCATCAGGGCCGGCGGGGCCGACATCAGCTCGCCACTGGCCTGGCCCCGGGCGAGCAGGCTCGGCAGAAAATGCAAGGTCTCCGCCAGGATCTGGCTGCGCAGGGGCCGGGCCAGCAGGGGGGAGTGGAAAAAGCCCAGCACGAACCTGAGCTCACGGGGGTGGGCCTGCATCCAGCCCATGGCCTGGTGCCAGTAGTGGCGGGCCTGCTCCTGGAGCGGCAGGGCAGCATCGGCCTCGGTGATGGCGGCGCCAAGGCGCAGTTTGATGTCCTGGTAGAGGCTCTGGATCAGCACCTCCTTGCTGGGAAAGTGATGAAACAGGGTGCCATTGGCCACCCCGGCCGCCTTGGCGATGCGGGCGGTGGCGGCGCCCTGCAGGCCATCCTCCGCGCACAGGGCCAGGGCGGCATCCAGGATCTGGCGGCGTTTGTCGGTCATGGTCTCTCGCATCTCGCCTCCTAGCGCAGGAACAGGGCCATCATCAGCCGCTGGTACCAGCGCCGATAGGGGGGGTGAATGAGGGAGCCTGTGCTGAAGCGCCCACGGCGCAGCACGGTCTTGGCCTTGGAGAAGGTGAGAAACCCCTCGCGGCCGTGATAGTGGCCCATGCCGGAGGGACCGATGCCGCCGAAGGGGGCATCGTCCGCCGCCACCTGGAACAGACTCTCGTTGATGGCCATGCCCCCGGCGTGGGTCTCCCGGATGAGGCGGCGCTGCAGCGTCTCGTCCAGGCTCATCAGATAGAGCGCCAGGGGGCGCGGCCGGGCCGCTACATAGGCCAGGGCCTCCTCGATGTCGTCATAGGGCACCAGGGGCAGCAGGGGGCCGAAGATCTCCTGCTGCATCACCTGGCAGTGGCCGGGCACCTCGGTCAGCAGGTGGGGCACCAGCTTGCGGGTGGCGTCATCCCGGGCGGGCGTGACGCAGGGGTGGAGCTGGGCGCCGGCCTGCCTCGCCTCCTCCAGCCAGGCGGTGAGCCGCTCGTACTGGGGGGCGTTGATGATGGCGCCATAATCCGGGCTCTCGATCCCCTGGGGGTAGAGGCGGCGAAAATGGGCCTGATAGGCCTCGATGAAGGCCTGCTCCTGCCCCCTCGGCAGCAGCACGTAGTCGGGGGCCACGCAGATCTGGCCGGCGTTGAGGCTCTTGCCGAAGATCATCCGCTCCACCGCCAGGGCCAGGGGCATGTCGGGGGCGATGAGACAGGGGCTCTTGCCGCCGAGCTCCAGGGTGAGGGGGGTGAGCTGGGGGGCGGCCGCGGCCATCACCAGCCGACCCACCGCCGTGGAGCCGGTGAAGATGAGATGGTCGAAGGGGAGGGCGCTGAAAGCGGCCGCGATCCCCGCATCCCCCTCGATGACCACCACCTCGTCACCGCCGAGGGCCTCATCGAGCAGGGTGCGCAGCACGGCGTTGGTGTTAGGGGTGAACTCGGAGAGCTTGATCATGGCGCGGTTGCCGGCGGCGAGGGCGCCGATGAGGGGCCCGAGGCTCAGCATCACCGGGAAATTCCAGGGCACCATGATGCCGACCACGCCGAGGGGCTGATAGTGCACCTCGACCCTGGCGGGGGCCAGCAGCAGGCCGGAATGACGGCGCTCCGGTTTCATCCACCCCTTGAGCCGTTTCAGGGTGTAGTTGATCTGCATGACGCAGGGGAGCACATCGGCGATCAGGCTGTCGTAATCGCTGCGCTGGCCGTAGTCCCGGGCCAGGGCCTGACACAGTGCCTGCTTGTGGCGCAGCAGCCCCTGCTTGAGGGCATCAAGTCTGGCGAGGCGGGACGCCAGATCCGGCATGGGGGTGGCCTGGCTGGCCTGCCTGAGCCGATGCAGTTGCTCGGAGAGGGAGAACTTGTCCGGTGAGGCGGGGGTGACGGTGGTGTCCATGGCATGCTCCGCACGAAAAGTGACCGACTGATTAGTCGGTCCAAATCTAGCGATTCGTTGCCGACTTGTAAACCGGGCGAGGGCAGAGGGTGGCTGCCAGTGGGCAGCGTTGTCCGGAACTGTGTCCGGGCTCCCATTTTTGAGGCATCCGGATTGGTCTTATATCTAATAAGGGGTAATTGTGAGTCACCAACTCGGAGGGAGAACCGCACATGACCAGGGAATTGCATAGCCTGCTGGCCCGGCTGGATGACGTGATCGCGCGCATGCCGGACAGTTTCAATACCTATGAGTTTGCCCAGAAGCTGGCGCTGCAACATCAGCAGGAGTATTTCGCCGCGGGCCACTCCCTGGCGGGCCAGGAGAAGAACCTGCTGCGCCTGCTCCACGAGAAGATTGCCCTGGCGCTGGCGAGCCATGAGGGCGTCATCGAGGGGGCCCTGCTGCCCTGCATGACCCCCTGGGGAGAGCGCGCCACCTCGCCCCGCTGGCACCGCAAGCACTGACCAGGCAACAACATGAAAAGGCCCCTCGGGGCCTTTTCATGTTTGGGGTCGCGCCTACTGGACCAGCCTGCGGGCCTGCCAGTAGCGGCTGTTCCAGTAGACGTTGTCGAGGCGCGAGCGGATCACGCCCTTGCTGGTGGAGGCGTGGATGAACTCACCTGCCCCGGTGTAGACCCCGACGTGGTACTGCTGCCAGCCGGTCTTGAAGAAGACCAGATCCCCGTGCTGGAGACGGTATCTGTCCACCGGGCGGCCGAGGCTCGCCTGGGATTCCGTGGTGCGGGGCAGGGTGAAGCCCAGCACCTGGCTGTAGGCGAGCTGGGTGAAGGCGGAGCAGTCGAGACCGGCGCGGCTGGTACCGCCCATGCGATAGGGCACGCCGCGCCACTGCTGATAAAAGTTGTCGAATGCGCCGCTCTGGCGCACGGGAGGGGGAGGCTCCGGCGTGCTGGAGCAGGCGGCGAGAAGCAGGGCCAGCAGGGGCAGCAGCAAGGTGCGAAACATCTCAACTCCTTGATAGGGCACGGGGTTCATCATAGACGATGATCCTGCCTGGAACCTGAATGACAACGGCATTGAGGAGTGGTCGCCTGTGGGGGCAGCCACCGGATCACCCCGCCGGTTTGGGGGTAATGAGCGGCGTCAGCAGCTCGGCAATCTTGTAGAAGGTCTGCACCCGGGTGGTGCTGGGGCGCCACACCAGGCCTATCTCCCGATAGGGTTTCTCACCGGGCAGGGGAATGGCCACCAGGTCCGTGTTGTCGAGGATGCCCGCATCTATGGCCATCTGGGGCAGGAAGGTGGTGCCAAGACCGGCCCCCACCATCTGCACCAGGGTGTGCAGACTGGTGGCGGCGAACGGGTTGATCTTGCTCTTGTCCCGCAGCCGGCAGGCGCTCACCGCGTGCTCCGTCAGGCAGTGCTCCCGCTCCAGCAGGAAGATGCTCTGGTTGGGCAGCTCCTTGTAGTCGAACGGCATGTGCAGGCCCGCCGCCATGTGGGAGGGCATCACCATGTGGAAGGGATCCTGGCCGACGGTCTTGCTGTGGAAGCCGCCGATCTCCACCGGCAGCGCCAGGATCAGCAGATCGAGCTGCCCCTGCTCCAGCTGCTTGAGCAGATTGGTGGTGGTGTCTTCCCGCAGCAGCAGCTCCAGATCCGGATAGGCCTTGCCGCACACCTGCAGCAGCTTGCTCAGCAGGAAGGGGGCGATGGTGGGGATGCAGCCCAGGCGCACCGTGCCGTGCATGACGCCCCCCTGCTGCTGTCCCAGCTCCATCAGATCCCGGGCGTCGGAGAGCAGGTTGCGCGCCCGCGCCACGATTTCCATGCCGACCGGCGTCATGATGAAGCTCTTGTGATCCCGCTCCACCAGTTGCAGGTTCATCATGTCCTCCAGGGTCTGGATCCCGGTACTCAGGGTCGACTGGCTGACATGGCAGGCCTTGGCGGCGCGGTTGAAATTCTTGTGCTCGTCCAGAGCGACCAGATACTGGAGCTGCTTCAGGCTGGGCCAACGTTGCATAGGAGAAACCCGATCGATGCTATCTATTTGATTTGATTAATCTACCATCGAGAAGCCCCGTTGTCGCCGACAAATCGGTGCCCCCTGGCAGGCGCACTGCCTCACGCACATGGGGTGGCCTGCTCCGATGGGCAGGCCACCCCTCATCGGTCAGGAGCTTATCCCCTTGTACCGCGTCATTGAAGGGGCGCCGCCATGGGATGTGACGGGGATCGGCCTTCGGGCGGGGCGCCCTGCGAGCAGGAGCGGCCATAAAAAAAACGCGCCTGTGGGCGCGTTTTTGCAGAAGGGGGGGCGGACTATTCGTCGAAGATACCGAAGTGATCCTTGGCGAAGTTGACCCGCTGCTCCACGTTCATCTTGACCTGACCCAACTTCTCGATGGTCTTGAGGTTGGGCACCAGGCCGCGACCGTTGGCGATCTGGATGGCGAGGCCCGGACGGGCGTTGAGCTCCAGCAGCATGGGGCCGCGGAACTTGTCCAGCACCATGTCGGTCCCGATGTAGCCAAGACCGGACATCTCGTAGCAGGAGGCCGCCAGGTTGAGCAGGGTGTCCCAGTGGGGCACCTTCAGATCGTAGAGATCCAGGCCGGTGTCCGGGTGGTGGCGCAGCGGGTTGCCAAACTGCACCGCCCGCAGGGCGCGGCCGGTGCGCAGGCACAGGCCCACCCCCACGGCGCCCTGGTGCAGGTTCGCCTTGCCATCGGAAGCCGAGGTGGAGAGGCGCATCATGGCCATCACCGGGAACCCCTTGAAGATGATCACCCGGGCATCGGGGACCCCTTCGAAGGAGTAGCCGTCGAACACGTCGTCGAAGTTGATGAGCCCTTCCACCAGCGCCACGTCGGGCTTGCCGCCGAGGGAATAGAGCCCCGCCAGGATGTTGGAGACATGGCGCTCCAGATCCTGGCCGTTGGCGGCGCTGCCGTTGGGCTTGTAGAAGAGGCCGTCCTCCTGGCGCAGGATCACCAGGATCCCCTTGCCGCCGGAGCCGCGGGCCGGCTTGATGCAGAAGCCCGGCCAGTCCTTCACCAGCGCGGTGATGCGAGTCACGTCGTGCTGCTCGCGGATGGTGCCGATGAGTTCAGGCACCGTCACCCCCGCATCCAGCGCGATGCGCTTGGTCTTGAGCTTGTCATCCACCAGCGGATAGAGGCGGCGCGGGTTGTAGCGGCTGATGTAGGAGTGGTTGCGCTTGTTCATGCCGAGGATGCCAGCCTGGGACAGGCTCCACGGACTGGTGTATTTCTGCCAGAACCACATCTGTTACTTGTCCTTACCCGGGGTGGCACCAGACTTCATCTCGTCCACCAGCGGCTTGAAGCGCTTGAGCTCGCTCAGCTTGTAGCCGGTGTAGTTACCCATCAACAGCACGGTCGCCATCAGCACCAGCTGCAGGCCCAGGAAGTTGAAGGTGAGGTGACGAATGAGCTCGTTGTCCATGGCCAGGTAGGCGATGACCGCCACCAGCAGGGAGCCGCCGCCCTGGCGGAACACCTCTTTGGGACCCTCTTCTTCCCACAGGATGGACATGCGTTCGATGGTCCAGGAGAGGATGATCATCGGGAAGAAGGTGATCTTCATGCCGTCGGTCAGCCCCAGCTTGAAGGCGAACGCCGAGAAGATGCCGATCATCGAGATCACCATGATGATGATCGCCGATATTCGGGCGACCAGCAGCAGGTTCAGCCTCGAGAGGTAGGAGCGGATCACCAGGCCGGTGCCGACGATCAGCAGGAAGCCGATGAGGCCGGTGACCAGCGAGGTCTGGATGAAGGCGACCGCGATCAGCACCGGCATGAAGGTGCCGGAGGTCTTGATCCCCACGATGACCCGCAGGAACACCACCATGAGCACGCCGATGGGGATGAGCAGCAGACCCTTGAACAGGGCTTGCTCTTCCAGGGGCAGGCTGTGGATGGAGAAGTTCATCATCTCGGATTTTTCGAACTTCTGGGCCAGGGCCACGTTGACCGGTTGCTCCTGCTCGATCATCGAGAAGGTGACGCGGGAGTTGTGACCGCCGGTGACGTCCAGGAGGGCGCCGGAGTTGTACTCCCACAGCAGCAGGTTGGCCGGTTGACCCTGTTCACCGCTTTGCGGGTTGAACAGCTTGTAGTCGGTCGGGCTGTTGAAGACCTGCAGGTAATCCACCAGCTCCTGACGGCGACGGCCATCTTCCAGGCTGAGGGCGTGAACCACCCGGGCCGGGACGTCCGCGTTGTTGAGCAGCTCGGCAATCAGATTGGCGCGGCTCTTGTGGGACTTGAGCAGCTCGGCGTTCTGTTCCTGCTTCTCGATCTCCTTGATGATCTCGCGGGTCAGGGTGTAACCGTCGGCGGAGCGCTCCTGGGCGCGCTCCAGGATCTGCTTCATGGCCGTGGCGTAGGGCTCGCTCTCGATCTGCTTCTCGATGGCGGGCGGCTGCGGGTTGGCGGCGGGCTTGGCATGGGCATCGGCCATCATGTCGACCCGGTAGTAGAGCTCCTGACGGCCGGAGGCGGTGCGGATGGACCACTCGGCGCGGGCATCCCCGTCTTTTTCCACGAACGACAGGCCATAGCCCGGGCTCGCGGCGTTCTCGTTCATCAGGGTGAAGCCAGGCTGGGTGCCCGGAATGGCCAGGGAGGCGATCACCGGCTCGCCGGTGGCCTCGAACTCGAGCTTGGCTTCGATGGACCAGATCTGGCGCTTTTCACCCGGCGTGAGCGGGACGTCCAGCGCGATGTGATGATAGAAGGTCATCCCCAGGCCGACGATGTAGAGCAGGGCGACCAGCAGATAGAACGGCTTACGGGAAACCATGGATTATTTCACATCCTTGAGCTTGGGTTTGGGTTGGATATATTCGCGGGCCACGTCGACCACGGCGATGTCTTTGAGGAATTCACGGCCCAGCAGCACGGGGAAGGTCATGTCGCTGCGGTCCTTCAGGGTAAATTCGGCCTTCTCGGTCATGTCGCCGATGCGCACGGCGAGGCGAACCACGGGGCGACGGTCGAGATCGTCGGCGGAAGCCTGACGGACCCGCACGTGACGCACCAGGGGCGCTTCAATCTGGATCTTGTCGTCCATCTCCTGGTGGCTCAGGAAGAAGCGCACCCAGTTCTTGCCGTTGCGCTCGAAGATGGTGATCTCCTGGGCGCTGATGGAGGAGGTGGTGGCGCCGGTGTCGACCCGGGCCTGGAAGGCGTCGTTGGCGGCGTCAACCCAGATCCACTCCGCTTCACCCACCAGCAGCTTGCCATCGACGGTGTGGCCCTGGCTCGGCGCCGGGCACTTCTCGGTGGGAATGGGCATGGCCTTGGGCGGCTCGGGAGGCAGGGTAGCCAGCTTGCTGTCGACTTTCTTCACGGACTCTTTCATGTTGGTGACATCGGTGTTGAGCTGAACCAGCAGGTGCTGTTGCTGCACATACTGCTTCTGTTGCTGTTCCATGGATGTTTGCAGACGTTGCTCGCTCAACGAGATCTCGTTGCGCAGCTCGGCCAGCGTCAGGGTCGGGGCCGGGGGGGCTTTTTCCATACTGACACACCCGCCGAGACTGAGCAGGGAGAGCAGGGTCATTCCTTTTAATTTGCTTTTCATGTCATTCATTTAACTGTGCTTCCTGGAATTGGGTCAGTGTAACTTCCACAGCCGCCATCGGCTAGTCTTTGGCCTTTCTGGCGATCAGTACGGCACGTTTGGGTGCCGGGTATCCTTCGACCGTGAGCGCAGGATTGTGTGGATCCAGATAGTCACTCAGGGACTCGTTAATCATCCAGTCGGTACGACGCTGTTCGTCGGTGCTGGTCATATTCTCGTCGACGATGCGCACATCGGTGAACCCGCAGCGCTCGACCCAGCGTGTGAGGGCCGCGCTCGAGGGGAGGAACCAGACGTTGCGCATCTTGCCGTAGCGATCGGAGGGCATCAGCACCTGGTTTTCGTCGCCGTCCACCACCAGGGTCTCGAGCACCAGCTCCCCATCGTCTTTGAGCTGGTTGCGCAACTGCTCGATGTGCTCGATGGGAGACTTGCGATGATAGAGCACTCCCATGGAGAAGACGGTGTCAAAGGCCCGCAGCGCCGGCAGCTCCTGGATACCGAGGGGCAGCAGGTGGGCGCGCTGGTCGTTGCCTGCGAAGTGGCGAATGGCTTCGAACTGGCAGAGGAACAGCGGGCTCGGGTCGATGCCGACCGCCAGTTTCGCCCCTTCCCCCACCATGCGCCAGAGGTGGTAGCCGCTGCCGCAGCCCACGTCCAGCACGTAGCGGCCCTGGAGCGGGCTGATGTGGGGCAGCACCCGATCCCACTTCCAGTCGGAGCGCCACTCGGTGTCGATGTGGATGCCGTGCACATGGAAGGGGCCCTTGCGCCAGGGCATGAGCTGGCGCAACAGGCTCTCGGTCTTCTTGCGCTCACCCTCTCCCAGGCTATCGGGGCCGCCGATGGCGACCCGCTCTTTGAGCTCGATCCGGTCGGGGGCCACGACGGGCAGCTTGGCGAGGGCGCGGTTCCAGCGCGGCAGATCCCCGTGCAGGTTGTCGTGCTGCCAGGCGTGCAGCTGGGCGGGCAGGGTGTGCAGCCAGTGGCTCAACCGGTTCTTGGCGATCAGTTGATAAAAATGGGCGAAATCGATCATGGCTTAGTTGGTGTCGCTGGCTTTGATGGCAATCATGGAGCCGAAGTTGAAGCACTGGAACCAGAGGTCCAGGTGGGTGAAGCCGGCGTCCCGCAGGCGCGCCTGATGAACCGCCAGGGTGTCGGTGCGCATCACGTTCTCAAGGGCGGTGCGCTTCTGGCTGATTTCCAGCTCGCTGTAGCCGTTGGCCCGCTTGAAGTCGAGGTGCAAGTCGATGAGCAGCTCGTTGACCTGCTCGTCATCGAAGCGGAACTTCTCGCTCAGGATGAGGATGCCGCCGGGGCGCAGGCCGTCAAAGATGCGCGCGATGAGGGCGGCCCGCTTCTCGGGGGCGACGAACTGCAGGGTGAAGTTGAGCACCACCACGGAGGCGTTCTCGATGGGGATGTCGCAGATGTCCGCCTCCACCAGCTCCACCGGCACCTCGGACTTGAAGCCCGAGAGGTGAGCGCGGGCCCGCTCGATCATGGGGTGGGAGAGATCCACCGCCGTGATCTGGCAGCCGGGCTGGGTGACGTGGCGGCGCATGGCCTGGGTCGCGGCGCCGAGGGAGCAGCCGAGATCGTAGAGGCGGCTCTGGGGCTGGGCGTAGCGGGCGGCCATCATGCCGATGGCGGAGATGATGTTGCTGTAACCGGGCACCGAGCGCTGGATCATGTCGGGGAAGACGTCGACGACCTGCTCGTCAAAGCAGAAGTCTCCCAGACGGGCAATGGGGGCGGCAAAAATCTGATCGTGCATGCTGACGCAACCTGACAGCCGGTGTGGTGGGCGGCTGTTTTATTCAATTGAATCTTGGGTGGACGGGCATCGAAATGGCGTCGTCACCGGTTGACGAACGGGGTGGCTTGCTCCGGGATCCTTCGGGCTGCCCCTGTTCGCAACGGGCCATGGTCCGGGCCCTCAGGGTGCCGGGCTGGGGTGGGCAACGCATTGCCATGCACCCAGGCCCGGGACCTTACTTGGGGCGCTAGTGTAGAGGAAAGGCGGGCGTTTGTCTTGACGCCAACCCCGGTGGGACCACAAAAAAAGCGGCTTTTTTTGGGGATGGAGAAGGGGCGGGGAGGGGGCCGCTCAAAAGGGCAGCACCCCCTGGCGGGCGCGATCGTTTTCTCCCGGCCAGGGGGCCATCTCCTGGCCGAGCAGGCGGCTGATCTGCCGTGCGAGTTCGGGGGCCCGGGCATTGTCGGCGGTGTGAACAAAGAGGTAGAGATCCTTGCCCTCCTGAAGCCATTGTTTCCAATGTGGCAACCATGGTGGCAAAAATGGGTGATTGTCCTCGATTTGAGGCAAACCAATCAGGCGCACCACCGGGGCACCCCCCGTGGCCAGCAGATGGACCGGCAACCTGGGTTTCTTGCCCTGGGCATCGATCATGGCGGCCGTGGTGGCGGGCACCGAGAAGAGCGGGCGGCTGTCGAGCATGATGCGATTGATGCCCCGCGCCATCAGCATCCGGTTGAGGGCCCGTTCCGCCTCCCCCTTGGCGAAGAAATCGGGGTGGCGCACCTCGAGGGCATAGGTGAAATCCTGGGGCAGCCGCGCGAAGAAGGCATCCAGACGGGCCAGCCCCTCTGGCCCGAAGCGGGCGGGCAGTTGCAGCTTGAGCAGCCCCAGCTTGTCATGCAGGGGGGCCAGCAGGCGGATGAAGGCCGTCACCTGTTTGTCCGCGCTCACCAGATCGCTCTGGTGGCTGATCTCCTTGGGAAACTTGAAGCTGAAGCGAAAGTGGTCGGGGACCGCATCGGCCCAGCGCTGCACCGTCTCCGGGGTCGGCGAGGCGTAGAAGGTGGTGTTGCCCTCCACGGAGTTGAACACCCGGGCATAGTCGGCGAGGTGCTCGGCGGGCCTGGCATTCATCCCCAGCAACTGGCCGGGCCAGGCCGGGTGTGACCACTGGGGCAGGCCCAAATAGAGGCTCATGATGGTTCCTGTCGGCAGGTTGGCGCACTTTTGCCCTCCTTTTTGCGCCAGAACAACAAAAAACAGGGTAAAGGGGGCTGCGGGCCATTTTACCCAAATGGAGGTTTTCCTCTATAATGCCAACCCTTTTGTTTGCCACATTGTCGTAATGCGCGCGACCGAGCCCCCGGGTGACGATGATCGCGGCCCGGCAGTGGCCAGACAACGACGCCAGCCGATACCCCGGCGCCCACTCGTCATCCCGGTCGGGAGCGGGGGCATGCCTGGGGCGGCGGCAAGAATCCGGCTCGGGGAGCCGGATGACCCGAGACAGATTTCAAACCGGGCAAGAAGCAGGATCTGGCCAGCTGTGAGACAGACGGTGCTTGCCAGTCGTGCCCGGCGACCCAGGATGAACCGTCTCTCTACCATTTCGAAGGAAGAAGTCCATGCGCTCTATCTATTGCGGACAGGTCAATGAGGCCCATGCCGGGCAGACCATTACATTGTGCGGTTGGGTCCATCGTCGTCGTGATCTCGGCGGCCTCATCTTTATCGACATGCGCGACCGCGAGGGCATCGTGCAGGTGTTCTTCGATCCGGACAAGCCGGACGCCTTTGCCCTGGCCTCCGAGCTGCGCGGCGAGTTCTGCATCCAGGTGACCGGCGTGGTGCGTACCCGCCCCGACTCCCAGCGCAACAGCGACATGGCCACCGGTGCCATCGAGGTGTTCGCCCACGAGCTCACCATCATCAACCGTGCCGAGCCGCTGCCCCTTGACTTCAACCAGGTCAACAGCGAAGAGGTGAGCCTCAAGTACCGCTACCTGGACCTGCGTCGTCCCGAGATGGCCAAGTACCTGAAGACCCGTGCCAAGGCCAGTGCCTTCGTGCGCCGCTTCATGGACGAGCACGGCTTCCTCGACATCGAGACCCCGATGCTGACCAAGGCGACCCCGGAAGGGGCCCGTGATTACCTGGTGCCGAGCCGCGTGCACAAGGGCAAGTTCTACGCCCTGCCGCAGTCCCCCCAGCTGTTCAAGCAGTTGCTGATGATGTCCGGTTTCGACCGCTACTACCAGATCGTCAAGTGCTTCCGCGACGAAGACCTGCGTGCCGACCGCCAGCCGGAATTCACCCAGATCGACGTGGAGACCTCCTTCATGACCGCGCCCCAGGTGCGTGAAATCATGGAAGAGATGATCCGCAAGCTCTGGCTGCACATCCTGAACGTGGACCTGGGTGACTTCCCCATCATGACCTTCGACGAAGCCATGCGCCGCTTCGGCTCCGACAAGCCGGACCTGCGCCTGCCCATGGAGCTGGTGGACGTGGCAGATCTCTTGACCGAGGTGGAGTTCGCCGTGTTCGCCGGTCCTGCCAAGGATCCGAAAGGCCGTGTGGCGGCCCTGAAGGTACCGGGCGGCGCGGAGCTGTCTCGCAAGCAGATCGACGAGTACACCAAGTTCGTCGGCATCTACGGTGCCAAGGGCCTGGCCTGGATGAAGGTCAACGACGCCGGGAGCGGCCTCGAAGGGGTGCAGTCCCCGGTGGCCAAGTTCCTCTCTGACGCCATCGTGCGCGAGATCCTGGCCCGCACCGGCGCGATGGATGGCGACATCATCTTCTTCGGCGCCGACTCCAAGAAAGTGGTGTGCGATGCCATGGGCGCCCTGCGCCTGAAGGTGGGCCGCGATCTGGGCCTGGTGGAGAACGTCTGGAAGCCGCTCTGGGTCATCGACTTCCCCATGTTCGAAGAGGATGGCGAAGGCGGCCTGGCGGCCATGCACCACCCCTTCACTGCCCCGAGCAACCTGGGCCCGGCCGAGCTGAAAGCGAACCCGGTGGGCGCTTACGCCAACGCCTACGACATGGTGATCAACGGTTACGAAGTGGGTGGCGGCTCTGTGCGTATCCACAACAGCGAGATGCAGTCCACCGTGTTCGACATCCTGGGGATCACCCCGGACGAGCAACGCCTGAAGTTCGGCTTCCTGCTGGATGCCCTGAAATACGGCACCCCGCCCCACGCCGGCCTGGCCTTCGGTCTGGACCGCCTCAGCATGCTGCTGACCGGCACCGACAACATCCGGGATGTCATCGCCTTCCCGAAAACCACGGCGGCCGCCTGTCTGATGACAGACGCCCCGAGCTTTGCCAACCCGGCCCAACTGGGCGAGCTGGCGATTGCGACCACCGTCAAGGGTGACGAATAAGCCGTTATCGGCAACAAAGGCCGCAGCGATGCGGCCTTTCCCGTTTCCCCCTGGGCGCAACCAGTGTTACTGAAATTTCCAACTATAACGGAGAGTCCCTATGGCAGGTCACAGTAAATGGGCCAACATCAAACACCGCAAGGCGGCGCAAGACGCCAAGCGCGGCAAGATCTTCACCAAGCTGATCCGCGAAATTACTACCTCCGCGCGTCTGGGTGATGCCGATCCTGCCAACAACCCCCGCCTGCGTGCGGCGGTGGCGGCAGCCCTGACCAGCAACATGACCCGCGACACCATCAACCGCGCCATCGCCCGTGGGGCCGGCGGCGGTGACGGTGAGCAGCTCGAGACCATCGTGTACGAAGGGTACGGCCCGGCCGGTTCCGCCGTCATGGTGGAGTGCCTGACCGACAACCGCAACCGTACCGTGGCCGAAGTGCGTCACGCCTTCAGCAAGTGCGGCGGCAACCTGGGGACCGACGGCTCCGTGGCCTATCTGTTCACCAAGAAGGGGGTGCTGACCTTCGTGGGCGCCGATGAAGACGCTCTGATGGACGCCGCGCTGGAAGCCGGTGCCGACGACGTGGTGACCGAAGAAGATGGCACCATCGAGGTCTACACCACCCCGAACGACTTCGGCACCGTGCTGGACGGTCTGGAAGCCGCCGGCTTCAAGCCCGAGAGCGCCGAAGTGACCATGATCCCCTCCACCGAGGCGGAACTGGATGCCGAGACCGCGCCCAAGCTGATGCGCCTCATCGACATGCTGGAAGATCTGGACGACGTGCAGGAGGTGTACCACAACGGCTCCATCTCCGACGAGATCGCCGCGACCCTGTGATCCCCCAGAGCAAGAGGGAGGAGGCCACAACGGTCCTCTTCCCCGGCTCCGGCGAGATCACCGGCCGCTCGCGACCCTGTTCAGGTTCGCGAACACACAGGTGCGACACCTTGTTCACCTTCGCAAAAACGGCAGCCCGGGCTGCCGTTTTTTTATGTGCCAGACCGAGCACCTCCCCTTGTGGTTCGATTTCCTCTCTTAATGTTCGCTTAAGTTTGCCGTCCTAGGATGACCCCGTATCTGGACCTCCCTGGCTCTTGTCCTGTTTTTCAGGGTCGAGTGTCGGGATGGTCACCACGAAGCCTGCTGGCAGGTTGTTAGTTCCACTGGTTTGTCGGAGTCTCTCTATGCGTCTCACTCTGGGAGTGATGAAGGTCAATCTGTTGCTGGTGCTGCTGTTTGCACTGGTCTTCAACTGGCCCATTTTCCTGCACTTTTATCGCATTCTCAGCGCCCTTGAACACGTCAAGGCGGGGTTTGTCCTCTCCATTCCCCTGGTACTGGTGGCGGCCCTCAACGCGGTGTTCCTGCCCTTTACCTTCCGTTATCTGCTCAAGCCCTTCTTCGCCTTGCTCATCCTGACCGGCTCCCTGGTCAGCTACGCCATGCTCAAGTACGGGGTGATCTTCGACATGGGCATGATGCAAAACATCATCGAGACCAACAGCGGGGAGGCGGGCTCCTACCTCAACGGTTCCGTGGTGCTCTGGTTCCTGCTGACCGGCCTGTTGCCGGTGCTGGTCCTGCTGTGGGTGAAGATTGAGTATCCCCGTCCCTGGTACAAGGGGCTGGGTCTGCGCCTCGGTTCCATCGCCCTCTCCTTGCTGTTTCTGGTGGGGGCTGCCGCCCTTTATTACCAGGATTACGCCTCGGTCGGGCGCAACAACAAGTCCCTCGGCAAGGAGATAGTGCCCGCCAACTATGTGCACGGGCTCTACAAGTACGCCCGGGATGTGGTCTTCGCCACTCCCATTCCCTACCAGCAGATCGGCACCGATGCCAGGGTGATCGGCCAGCACGAGAAGCCGACCCTGATGTTCCTGGTGGTGGGGGAGACGGCTCGCAGCCAGAACTACTCCCTCAACGGCTACAAGAAGGAGACCAACGGCTTCACCGAGAAGGAGGCCAATGTCGTCTCGTTCAGGAACGTGCGCTCCTGCGGCACCGCCACTGCGCTCTCCGTGCCCTGCATGTTCTCGAACATGACCCGGCGTGGCTATGACGAGGCCAGGGCCCAGTCCCAGGACGGCTTGCTAGACGTGCTGCAACATGCCGGGATCTCGGTGCTCTGGAAGGAAAACGACGGCGGCTGCAAGGGGGTGTGCAAAAACGTCCCCACCATCGAGATTGAGCCCAAGGCATTCCCCGCATACTGCTCCGGCAATGCCTGTCATGACGAGGTGCTGTTGCAGGGGCTGGATCAGCAGATCGCCGACATGCAGGGCAAGCAGGGCAGCAAGCTGGTGGCCTTCCACCTGATGGGCAGCCACGGTCCGACCTACTATCGCCGCTACCCGGCCGCCGATCGCGTCTTCCTGCCGGACTGCCCGCGCAGCGACATCGAGAACTGCAGCAACGAAGAGCTGGTGAACACCTATGACAACACCATCCGCTACACCGACAAGGTGCTGGCCCAGCTCATCGACAAGCTCAAGAGCCTGGAGAGCCAGTACAACGTGGGGCTGGTCTATCTGTCGGATCACGGCGAATCCCTCGGCGCCATGGGGCTCTATCTGCACGGCACCCCCTACAAGTTCGCACCGGACGATCAGACCCGGGTGCCGCTCCTGACCTGGTTCTCTCCCCAGTTGCAGGCAGACCGTCAGCTCAATCTGGATTGCCTGCAACAGGAGGCAGCCAGCAAGCGCTTCTCCCACGACAACCTGTTCCACTCCATGCTCGGCATCATGGACGTGCAGACCCAGGTCTATGACGGCAAGCTGGATCTGTTCAAACCGTGCCGGGCGGGGTGAACCGGCGAAAACAGACCATAAAAAAACGGCAGCCACTGGCTGCCGTTTTCGTATCCGAAGGGGTAGGCCTTACTTCTGCTCCATGATGATCTGCAGCAGATCCCCTTCCAGCAGGGAGCGCTTGACCAGGGCGAAGCCGCCGATGGTGGGCTGGTTCTGGAAGCGCGCCTTCACGATGGGCAGGCCGCGATGGAAACTTGGCAGAGACTGGTGCTCGACACAGCGGCGGATGGCCGGGATCAGGATCTCTTCGGCGGCGGTGATTTCACCGGCGATGAGCACCTTCTGGGGGTTGAACAGGTTGACCGTGATGGCGATGGCGCGCCCCAGGTGCTCCCCCACGTTCTCGATCACGCTGCGGGCCAGCTCGTCACCGGCCACCGCCGCCTTGCACACCTCCTGGATGGTGATGTGCTTCTCTTGCAGCGAACTCAGGTGACCGCGGCTGATGAGCTCCTTCACCTTGTCGACGATGGCCTCGTTGGAGGCGATGGTCTCGAGGCAGCCGAAGTTGCCGCAGTGGCAGCGCTTGCCAAGGGGTTCGACCTGGATGTGGCCTATTTCGCCGACGTTGCGGTTCTGGCCGAGAAACACCTTGCCCTTGGTGATGATGCCCGAGCCCGTCCCCTGGTGGACACTCACCAGGATGGAGTCCATGCAGTCGCGGGACTCGCCGAAGAAGTGTTCGGCCAGCGCCAGCGAACGGGTGTCGTTGCCCACGTAGCAGGGGAGGTTGAAGTGGTGCTCCAGGAGCTTGGCGAGCCCCAGGTTGCGGATCTGGTAGGTGGGGGTGTAGATGACCATGCCGGATTCCGGGTTGACCAGACCCGGCATGGTCAGCGCGATGCTAATGAGGTTGCGGCTGCGATCCTGATTGGCGTCGATGAAGGCGCCAATCTCCCGCAGCAGCATGTCCACCACGGGTTGCTGCTCGATCTCGGTCACCTGGGTGATGTGCTGATCGAGCTCCTTGCCGTCGAGGTCATACAGGGAGAGCTGCAGGTAGCCGCGACCCAGCTTGGCGGACACAAACTGGAAGCGATGCTTGATGGTGGTCAGGGAGATGGCGCGGCGCCCGCCGGTGGAGGCTTGCGGCGAGGTTTCCCTGATGAGGCCGTGCTCGATCAGTTGCCGGGTTATCTTGGTCACGCTGGCCGGGGCCAGCTGACTCAACTCAGCAATTTTGACCCGCGAGATGGGCCCCTGCAGGTCAATGAGGCGATAGACGACCGCACTGTTTACCTGCTTGATAAGATCTACGTTTGCTATTTGTCCGCCAGTCATAGTGTCACTGTGTTGTGTAGTGTCCGTTAACCACGGTCCCGCAGACCGCGAAGGCCTGATCAAAGACGGTGAGGTTGGCAATTTTTCCGACCTGGATACTACCGAGACGCGAGTCCCATCCAATGGCGCGAGCGGGGTAAAGGGTGGCCATTCTCAGTGCTTCGTCGAGCGGCAATCCGACCTGTTTGACCAGATTTTCCACCCCTTCGATCATGGTGAGGGCGGAGCCGCCGAGTGTACCATTCTCATCGACGCACTGACCATCGCGGAAATAGACGGTTGCGCCGCAAAAATCAAATTTCTCAAAGCCTTCCGGTGCGCCCGCCGCCGCGGTGGCATCGGTGACCAGCACCAGCCGCTCCCCCAGTATCCTGTGCGCCAGGCGCACGTTGGCCCAGTGTACGTGGTGGCCGTCGACGATGATGCCCGCATAGACATCCTTGCGATCGTAGATGGCACCGACCACGCCGGGCTCGCGACCATTCAGGGTCGGGGTCATGGCGTTGTAGAGGTGGGTGGCAAAGCGCATGCCGTTGTCAAAGCCCGCCATGGCCTGATCGTAGTTGGCGGCGGTGTGGCCGGCGGAGACCAGGATGCCGGCCTCCACCAGACGGCGGATGTGCTCGGGCTTGTTGCGCTCTGGCGCCAGGGTGATCTTGGCGATGGCGTCCGCGTTGTCGCAGAAGAAGTCGATCATCTCGTCGGCGGGCTGGCGGATCTGTTCGGCCGGGTGGATCCCCTTGCGCTTGAGGTTGGTGTAGGGCCCTTCCAGATGGACGCCAAGCACCTCGTTGGGGTGGGCGGCCATGTAGTCGCGGGTGACGGCGACGGCCTGCTTCATGTCCGCATCCGGGCTGGTGATCAGGGTCGGCAGGAAGCTGGTTGTCCCGGATTTCAGGTTGGCCGCCTGCATGGTGGCCAGGGTGTCCGTGGTGATGTGACCGTTGAACATGACGCCACCGCAGCCGTTGAGCTGGACGTCGATGAAGCCGGCGCTGAGGTTGGCGCCCTGGAGGTCAATCTGCTCGATGCCGGCGGGCAGTTCTGCCTGGCGGGAGATGGCGACAATCTTGTCGCCATCGATGACCACGCCATAACCGGTCAGCACGCAGCTGCCGGTGTAGAGAGTGCAATTAGTCAGAGCGTACATGGGAGCTCCTCAGAGGTGCTTGATATTGTCGGCTTCCAGTTGCTGGAAGTAGCGCACCGTCTTGACCTTCAACTCCATGGTAGAGGGCTCGTCGCACACGACGATGCCTTTCGGATGCAGTTGCAGGGTGGAGATGGTCCACATGTGGTTGACGCTGCCCTCCACGGTGGCCTGCAGGGCCTGGGCCTTGGCGTGACCGACCACCAGGATCAGGATCTCTTCGGCGTCCATCAGGGTGCCGACACCCACGGTCAGGGCCAGCTTGGGCACCTGCTCCATGTCGCCGCCAAAGAAGCGGGAGTTGGCGATGCGGGTGTCTTCGGTCAGGGTCTTGACCCGGGTACGGGAAGCCAGGGAAGAGGCCGGTTCGTTGAAGGCGATGTGACCGTCGTTGCCGACGCCGCCCATGAACAGGTGGATTTTGCCGTAGGACTTGATCTTGTCTTCGTAGCGCTGGCACTCGGCCACCAGATCCTCGGCGTTGCCATTGAGGATGTTGATGTTTTCCGGGCGAATGTCCACGTGATTGAAGAAGTTGTTGTGCATGAAGCTGTGGTAGCTCTCCGGATGTTCCTTGGGCAGCCCCACATACTCGTCCATGTTGAAGGTGACCACGTTCTGGAAGCTCACCTCGCCGGCTTTATGCAGCTCAATCAGGCGCTTGTAGGTGTTGAGCGGGGTGCCGCCAGTGGGCAGACCCAGCACGAAGGGGCGCTCGGCAGTGGGTTTGAACGCATTGATGCGGTCAACGATGTAACGGGCAGACCAGAGACCCACCTGGCTGGCAGACTTCAACGGGATCAGGCGCATTCTATATACCTCAGTACGGTTGCCGCACAGGGAGTGACGGCAAGGGACCAGACACGGATTCAAGTTGTTTTATAGCGTAAATAAAGATTGCGAACTAAGCCACATCTATCGGCTACCTTTATCTCTGTTGAGTGATAATGATCACGAAAGCCGGTTTATTAATTTGCGCAGCGAAATAAAACACATAGACTGCCAATCAAGCCTTGATGGCTTATGCGTCGAACGTGATAAGCACTTAATTTCTAGAAAAACACCAACTAAGGAGAGGAACCGTGAACATTCTCGGTTATTTGCAAAAGATCGGCCGTGCCCTGATGGTGCCGGTAGCGGTATTGCCTGCCGCCGCGATCCTGATGGGGATTGGCTACTGGATTGACCCGAACGGTTGGGGTGGCGGAAGCCCTCTGGCTGCGTTTCTGATCAAGGCGGGCGCCGCCATCATCGACAGTATGCCCATTCTGTTCGCCGTCGGCGTCGCTTACGGCATGTCCAAGGATAAAGACGGTTCCGCCGCGCTGGCCGGTCTGGTCGGCTTCCTGGTGGTCACCACCCTGCTGAGCCCGGGCGCCGTGGCCCAGATCAAGGGTATCCCGGCCGACCAGGTGCCGGCAGCCTTTGCCAAGATCAGCAACCAGTTCGTCGGCATCCTGTGTGGTGTCATCGCCGCTGAGCTGTACAACCGCTTCAGCAGCGTGGAGCTGCACAAGGCGCTGGCCTTCTTCTCCGGTCGTCGTCTGGTGCCGATCGTGACCTCCGTGGTGATGATCGTCGTCTCCTTCATCCTGATGGCCGTCTGGCCGGTCATCTACGGTGGCCTGGTGAGCTTCGGTGAATCCATCGTCAGCATGGGCTCTACCGGTGCCGGCATCTATGCCTTCTTCAACCGTCTGCTGATCCCGGTCGGTCTGCACCACGCCCTGAACTCCGTGTTCTGGTTCGACGTGGCCGGCATCAACGACATCCCGAACTTCCTGGGTGGCCAATCCTCCATCGACGCCGGCAAGGCTGTCGTGGGCGTGACCGGCATGTACCAGGCAGGCTTCTTCCCCATCATGATGTTCGGTCTGCCGGGTGCCGCACTGGCCATCTACCACAGCGCGAAGAAAGAGAACAAAGAGAAGGTTGCGTCCATCATGATCGCTGCCGCCTTTGCCGCCTTCTTCACCGGGGTGACCGAGCCGCTCGAGTTCTCCTTCATGTTCGTGGCGCCGGTACTGTACGTCATCCATGCCCTGCTGACCGGTATCTCCGTGTTCATCGCAGCCTCCATGCACTGGATCGCCGGTTTCGGCTTCAGTGCCGGTCTGGTGGATATGGTGCTCTCCAGCCGCAACCCGCTGGCGACCCAGTGGTACATGCTGCTGGTACAGGGTCTGGTCTTCTTCGGCCTCTACTACGTGGTCTTCCGCGCAGTGATCGCCAAGTTCAACCTGAAAACCCCGGGCCGTGAAGATGACGAAGCCGTGCCGGTACAGGCTCAAACCACCGATCGCACCGAGCTGGCCAAGCAGTATCTGGAAGTGCTGGGTGGTCAGGACAACCTGGTGACCATCGATGCCTGCATCACCCGTCTGCGTCTGACCCTGAAAGACCGCAGCATCGTTGACGAGCGCAAGCTCAAAGCCCTGGGCGCGGCCGGTGTGGTCAAGCTCGGTGAGCAGAACCTGCAGGTGATTCTGGGCCCATTGGCCGAGATCATCGCCGGTGAGATGAAAGCCCTGCGTTAATCGAGCGACTCGCTCACCTCAAGTCTAAGTCCATTGTTGACATAACTAAGGGCCCCGCCTCGGGGCCCCATATAAAAAAAGCCAAGAAAATCCAACCTTTACTTCAAATGAGAGCAGCAGTTATGAACTTGAAACATTCTCTGTTAGCCATTGCCATGTCTACCGTTTTCGCCGGTCCCGCACTTGCAGCCGATGCTGCCAGGCAAGCGGTGGTCGACGCCCTCGCCAGCAACCTCGTCGTCAAGTACGAAGTCGTCACCAATGACGGTGCCGGCGCCGGTCTTGACTGCCAGGCGCTGGGCTCCGAGTGGGCAAGCTGCGGCGTTGCCAAGCTGCACCTGACCAATACCGGTGCCGACGTCACCTCCAAGGACTGGAGCATCTATGTCTCCTCCATCCGCCGCATCCAGCGGGTGGACAACGACCAGTTCACCATCACCCACCTGACCGGCGACCTCTATCGTTTGACGCCGACCGAGAAGTTCCAGGGCTTTGCCAAGGACGCCACGGTCGAGGTGCCCCTGGTGGTGGAATACTGGGTATTGTTCGAATCTGACATCATGCCGAACTGGTATGTCGCCAGTGAAGGGGCCGAGCCGAAAGTGCTGGCCAGCATGAGCAACATCGACGATGCCAGCACCTACGAGAAGCCGATGCCGGCCGATGGCTGGAAGCGCACCAAGGATGACAACAACATCCTGATGAACAGCGAGACCCGTTTCGCGGCCAACCAGACCAGCACCCTGCTGCCTGCCGGCAAGATTGACGACCGCATCCTGCCAAGCCCGATGAAGCAGGTGGTCAAGGCCGGTCCGCAGGTCGACTTCTCCACCATCAAGCTCAATGCCCTTGACCTGCCGAGCGATCGCGCCGAGGCCCTGAAGGCTCAACTGACCAAGCTGGGTGTTACCCTCTCCGACACCGGCTACCCGGTCACCATCAAGCTCGGCAGCAAGCTCAAGCAGGCCGAAGGCTACGACATGACCATCGGCAAGAAGGGCACCGTCATTCAGGGGCACGACGTTGACGGCGCCTTCTGGGGCGCCCAGTCCCTGATCTCCCTGCTGGGCGTTGACGACAAGCTGGTGAGCCAGATGAGCGTCGAGGATGCGCCACGCTTTGAATACCGCGGCATGCAGACCGACGTGGCCCGTCACTTCAGAAGCCCCGAGACCCTGAAGAAGCTGGTTGACCAGATGTCCGCCATGAAGCTCAACGTGCTGCACCTGGGGCTGACCAACGATGAAGGCTGGCGTCTGGAGATCCCGGGCCTGCCGGAGCTGACCGACGTCGGCAGCCAGCGTTGCCATGACGAGTCCGAAACCAAGTGCCTGATGCCGCAGCTTGGCTCCGGCCCCACCAGCGACAACCAGGGCTCCGGTTTCTACAGCAAGGCGGACTACATCGACCTGGTGCGTTACGCCAAGGCCCGCGGTGTGACCGTGATCCCCGAGATCAACATGCCGGCCCACGCCCGTGCCGCCGTGGTCTCCATGGAGGCACGCTACAAGCGTCTGATGAGCGAGGGCAAAGAAGCCGAGGCGAACCAGTTCCGTCTGACTGACCCGGCCGATACCTCCAACGTCACTTCGGTGCAGTTCTACGACAAGATGTCCTTCATCAACCCCTGCCAGCCGGGTGCCGCCACCTTCGTGGCCAAGGTGATGGACGAAGTGGCCCAGATGCACCAGGCCGCCGGCCAGCCGCTGACCGCCTGGCACTACGGTGGTGACGAGGCGAAGAACATCATGCAGGGCGGTGGTTACCAGGATCCGGCCGTCACCAAGAAAGAAGATCTGGTGGCCTGGAAGGGCAATGTCGACTCCAGCAAGCAGGACAAGCCGTTCGGCAAGTCCCCCATGTGCCAGAAGATGATCGACGATGGCAAGATCAAGGACGTAGCCGAGCTGCCGGTTTACTTCGCCAAGGAAGTGGGCGAGATGGTCAAGGGCCACGGCTTCTCCACCCTGCAGGCCTGGGAAGATGGTCTGAAATACGCCAACAGTGCCAAGGAGTTCGCCACCGACAACACCCGTGTCAACTTCTGGGAAACCCTCTACTGGGGTGGCTTCAACGAAGCGATGAAGTGGGCGCACAAGGGTTATGACGTGGTGCTCTCCAACCCGGATTACCTCTACTTCGATTTCCCGAACGAGGTACACCCGGCTGAGCGTGGCTACTACTGGGCAACCCGCTTCAACGACACCCGCAAGGTGTTCGCTTTCGCCCCGGAAAACCTGCCGCAGAACGCCGAGACCTCGGTTGACCGCGACGGCAACGCTTTCGTGGCCAAGGGTGACCAGGATCCGGTCAAGTTCAAGGGGATCTCCGGTCAGCAATGGAGTGAAACCGTGCGTACCGATGCGCAATACGAGTACATGGTTTACCCGCGCATCTTCTCCATGGCTGAGCGTGCCTGGCACAAGGGCGGCTTCGAGCTGGACTATGTGAAAGGTCGCGAGTTCTCCGGCGAGACCAAGCATGTCAACAAGGCCACCCTGAACAAGGAGTGGAACCAGTTTGCCAACGTGCTGGGTCAGCGCGTGCTGCCGAAACTGGACCAGGCCGGGGTGGAATATCGCCTCTCCGTACCGGGTGCCAAGGTGGTGAACGGTGTGCTGGAAGCGAACGTGGATCTGCCGGGTCTGCCCATCCAGTACAGCCTGGACGGCACAACCTGGACTGCCTACGACGCTGCCGCCAAGCCGACCGTGGATGGCAAGGTCTGGCTGCGTACCACCAGCTTCGATGGCAAGCGCACCAGCCGCGTCACCGAGCTGAACTGATAGCTAGCCTTCAATCCATAACGCAAGGTGGGTCGCAAGACCCGCCTTTCCCAAGGTCGATGGCCATCGGGTTTGGGAAAGGTTGACTCTGCGTGTGAACCTTTGTTGTGTGTGTTTTGTCTGTTTTTCATCACTTGAGACCCCGCCCCGTGCGGGGCTTTTTTTGACCAGGATCTCTGCAATTTCTCCCGTTTCGCCGTTTTTGGTGCGCCAATGACCCGAATTGGCCAAATTCAGGTTGAGGCAGGGCGCGTAATGAGGGATCATACCCGGCTTGACGGCGGGGGTATGAGGGTGCCAGCCGGCACAACGTCCGCCAGTGACGCATTTTTGAGGTGAGCCATGAGTCAGGCGAACAGCCCAACTAACTTTATTCGTCAGATCATTGATGAAGATCTGGCCAGCGGTAAGCACAGCAGCGTGCATACCCGTTTCCCGCCGGAGCCGAACGGTTATCTCCATATCGGCCACGCCAAATCCATCTGCCTGAACTTCGGCATCGCCCGCGACTATCAGGGTCAGTGCAACCTGCGTTTCGATGACACCAACCCGGCGAAGGAAGACATCGAGTTCGTGGAGTCCATCAAGCAGGACGTCCAGTGGCTGGGCTTCCAGTGGAGCGGCGAGATCTGCTACTCCTCCGACTATTTCCACAAGCTGCACGGCTACGCCATCGAGCTCATCGAGAAGGGACTGGCCTATGTGGACGAGCTCTCCCCGGAGCAGATGCGCGAATACCGCGGCACCCTGACCGCCCCTGGCAAGAACAGCCCGTTCCGCGATCGCAGCGTGGAAGAAAACCTGGCCCTGTTCGCCAAGATGAAGAACGGTGAGATGGCCGAAGGGAGCGCCTGCCTGCGCGCCAAGATCGACATGGCATCCCCCTTCATGGTGATGCGCGATCCCGTCATCTATCGCATCAAGTTTGCCCACCACCACCAGACCGGTGACGAGTGGTGCATCTACCCGATGTATGACTTCACCCATTGCATCTCGGACGCCCTAGAGGGGATCACCCACTCCCTGTGTACCCTGGAGTTCCAGGACAACCGTCGCCTGTATGACTGGGTGCTGGACAACATCAGCATCGACTGTCACCCCCGTCAGTACGAGTTCTCCCGTCTGAACCTCGAATACACCGTCATGTCCAAGCGCAAGCTGAACCTGCTGGTGACCGAGGGGCACGTGAACGGCTGGGATGATCCGCGCATGCTGACCGTCTCCGGTCTGCGCCGCCGTGGTTACACCCCGGCCTCCATCCGCGAGTTCTGCAAGCGCATCGGTGTGACCAAGCAGGACAACATCGTTGAGATGAGCATGCTGGAAGCCTGCATCCGCGACGATCTCAACGAGAACGCCCCGCGCGCCATGGCCGTGCTGCACCCGGTGAAGGTGGTGATCGAGAACCTGGCGGCGGACGAGGTGCTGACGGCGCCTGCGCACCCGAACAAGCCGGAGATGGGGACCCGTGAGCTGCATTTCTCCCGCGAAATCTTCATCGACGAGGCGGACTTCAAAGAGGAAGCCAACAAGCAGTTCAAGCGTCTGGTGCTGGGCAAGGAAGTGCGCCTGCGCAACGCCTACGTCATCAAGGCCGAACGGGTCGAGAAGGATGCCGACGGCAAGGTCACCTGCATCTACTGCTCTTACGACCCCGAGACCCTGGGCAAGGATCCGGCGGACGGCCGCAAGGTGAAAGGGGTGATCCACTGGGTCAGCGCCACTCACTCCCTGCCGGCCGAAGTGCGTCTCTACGACCGTCTGTTCAAGGTGCCGAACCCGGGCGCCGAGGATGACTTCGAAGCGGCTCTGAATCCGGAATCCCTGGTGATCATCGAAGGGGCCCGGGTGGAAGCTTCCCTGAAGGATGCCAAGCCGGAGTTTGCCTACCAGTTCGAGCGTGAAGGTTACTTCTGCGCCGACAACAAGCTCTCCAGCGCCGAGCGCCTGGTGTTCAACCGCACCGTGGCCCTGCGTGACGTCTGGGGCAAGGCCGAGGCCTGATAGAAGAGGGCAGGGGAAACCCTGCCGCTTCTGGTCCGGATTGCGGACATAAAAAAGCCAGCATCATGCTGGCTTTTTTATTGTGCCGACCCGGCCGAATCAATCGTCGTGCTTGCAGTCACCGTTGGCGCAGTGGCCATACAGGTAAAGGCTGTGGTTGGTCAGGCGGATGTTGTGCGCCTTGGCGATGTCGCGCTGGCGCTGTTCGATCACCTCGTCGGAGAACTCGATCACCTTGCCGCAGTCGAGGCAGACCAGGTGGTCGTGGTGCTCCTGGGTGGCCAGCTCGAACACCGACTTGCCCCCTTCGAAATGGTGACGGGTGACGATACCGGCATCATCAAACTGGTTGAGAACGCGATAAACGGTAGCGAGACCAATCTCCTCGCCCTGATCGATCAGCCGTTTGTACAGATCTTCCGCACTGGTGTGCTGGCAGTCCGGCTGTTGCAGGATTTCCAGGATCTTGACACGGGGCAAGGTGATCTTGAGCCCGGCCTTTTTTAACGCTTGGTTGTTGTCTGCCATTTCTATTTATTCGCATTCTCGAAGGTGTGGTTATTCTGATTGACTGCCGCTGTAATGGCAACCACGAACTCGCTTGGCCTGTCATTATAGGTCGTAGCCAAGTTAAAAATAAACCCAGCAATTCAAGGGCTTTAGCTCATCAAGCCCGTCATGGGAATATTCAGGCCCGCTTGCTCGACCAGAGAATGTTGATACTATGTGACTTCTTTATAGTCTGGTCGGATGAGATCCATGGATTGGCTTTTCGGCAATGCCGCCTGGGTGCGCTGCGCCCTCAACGCCTGGCCCCCCTTCTGGGGTGCAGGCATCAAGATAGAAACCCTGAGCCCCGATTTCCGCTTCTGCCGGGTCACTCTCAAGTCCCGCTGGTGGAACAAGAATGCCAACCGGACCCAGTTTGGTGGCAGCATGTTCGCCATGACGGATCCCATCTACCCGTTGATGCTGATGGGATATTTCAAGAACCGCTACTACGTGTGGGACAAGGCGGGCAGCATCAATTTCATCAAGCCGGGCAAGGGCAAACTGGTGGCGGAGTTCACCCTGAGCGACGCCAAGCTGGCATCGATCGTGGCGGCGACCGAGGGGGGGGAGAAGCACTTTCCCGAGTTCGAGGTGCAGGTGCAGGATGGCCAGGGCGAGCTGGTGGCCCAGGTGAAGCGCACCCTCTATGTCAGATCCAAGCCCCAGCACAGGGGGGGCTGAATGCCTGCTGCAGATGCAACAAGGGCCCCGTCGGGGCCCTTGTTGCATGAAGAGGGAGGGAGATCAGATCACTCCAGCTCGCCCAGGCACATCTCTTCGTGCAGCTGTTTGCACCAGCCCTTGACGCGCTCTGCAGTCAGCTCGGGTTGGCGATCTTCGTCGATGCCCAGGCCCACGAAGTGCTTGTCATCCACGAGCGCCTTGGAGGCTTCGAACTCGTAGCTCGCGGTCGGCCAGTGGCCGATGATGATGGCGCCCTTGGCTTCGACGATGTCACGCAGGGTGCCCATGGCGTCGAGGAAGTACTCGGCATAGTCTTCCTGATCGCCGCATCCGAAGATGGCCACCAGCTTGTTGTTGAAGTCGATCTCTTCGAGTTCGGGGAAGAAGTCGTCCCAATCGGCCTGGGCTTCGCCGTAGTACCAAGTCGGGATGCCGAACATCAGCAGATCGAAGCTGTCGATGTCGGCCTTGCTGCTCTTGGCAATGTCACGGACTTCAATCAGTTGTTTGCCCAGTTCTTTCTGGATCATCTTGGCGACAGCTTCGGTATTACCGGTATCGCTGCCGAAAAACAGACCTACACTAGCCATAGTGTTTCGTTACCCGTATCTGGTGTTGATGCTTGACGGTTCAGATTGCGATGCCTGCTGCATGAGCAGACTCGATCTGTTGCTTCAGGATAGATTGGATCAGCTCGGCTCGGCTGACGTTCTGTTGCAGCGCAAGTTGGTTCAGGCGCTCCAGCAACTCGGCTTCCACCTTTAACTCGACCCGTTTCAGCCCGTTCTCACGATCGCGCTTGAGCTGGTTGCGCTTGTTGATCTTGAGCTGGGTCTCGCGGGGGAGTGGATTGGTCTTTGGCCTGCCGGGGCGCTTCTCAGTTGCGAACAGATCCAGTGTTGTTCGATCAGTTTGCTGTTTGGCCATACATCACAGATGAAAAGTAGTTAGCCGATCCCTGAGCCTTCCCAGCCCATTTCGATCAGCCCCTTGGCGACAAAACCCGCGCAACCCAGAAACAGCACCAGCCAGACGATGAAGCGGCCGAAGCGGGGCACATTGCCCCGTTTGAGCACGTCCTGAATGGCCAGACCAATCAGCAGGAAGATGGCCACGAAGAACAGTTTCAGGCCCAGACTCTCGATGAGATCGATGTGTTCACTCAGCATGGATTGCGCGCACTCCTTAAGACGGGCGCACTATATCACAAAGGATTTGAAACTGTTAACCGCCTGTCGACAGGAAATCCACAACCAGTTTGTTGAACAAAACCGGCTTTTCCGCGTGCAGCCAGTGACCCGTGCCGGCGATGACGCGGGCCTTGGCGGCCGGGAACTGGGCCATCGCGGCCCCGGTGTATTCGGGCAGCATATAGTCGGAGTCGCCCCCCTTGATGAAGAGTGTCGCGCCTTCGAAGCGGCGTTCATCGTCGGGCCAGCCCATGATGTTGGCGTAGTTGCGCTCAAGGGCCGGCACGTTGAAACGCCACCCCCATCCAGACTCCCCTTTGGCGAAGGATTTGAGCAGGAACTGGCGCACCCCGGCGATCTCGATGTGCTCGGCCAGCATGGCTTCCGCCTCGCTGCGGCTCAGGGGGGGCGTGGCCAGCGTGGCATTGAGCCCGGCAAACACGTTCTTGTGGCGGGCGTGGGGATAGGCCACCGGGGCGATGTCCGCCACCACCAGCTTGCTGACCCTGTGTGGGGCCTGCTTGGCGACCTGCATGGCGACCTTGCCCCCCATGGAGTGGCCCACCAGGGCCACCTGTTCAAGTCCAAGATGGTCCAGCAGGGCCAGGATGTCCGCCGCCTGAGCCGGGTAGCTCATCTCGTCCGAGTGAAAGGAGGCACCGTGATTGCGCAGATCGATGCTGATGACCCGGTATTGTTCGCAGAGGGGGCGCGCCAGCAGGCCGAGGTTGTCCAGGCTGCCAAAGAGGCCATGGATCAGCACGACAGTCGGGCCTTCGCCCTGTTCCTTGAAGTTCAATCGTGGGTATTGTTGCAAAATGACACCTTATCGGTCGTGGGCTCTATCGCCATAATTTTTAACACACTGAAAGAAAAGGATTTCATTCCTGGTGGGGGATTTTTTTGTGGTTTTTTTTCAAAAATATCTCCCCGGGATCGGCTATCAGTGCGGGGGATCACACACTTGGCCCGTCATTATGCCGTATTCTCAAGGAGATTCATGCACATCTGTCCGCCCCTTGCTTGGGCTGCCGGGTCTGCCTATGTATAATCGCCGCATCCGAATTTCGACGAGTCCAGCGCATCCCTATGAAAACCATCGAGCTTGATGACGATCTCTACTTCTTTATCGCGAGCCAGACCCGGCACATCGGCGAGAGTGCGTCCGATATCCTGCGTCGCCTGCTGGAGCAACCCGCCCAGGCTGGCACGGCAACCGTGGCGGCCGCGCCTGCGATGCAACCGCAACCCGTGGCCGATGCCATGGGGCTGGAGGCGTTGCTGGATTCCGGCGAGCTTCAGAAAGAAGAGAAGTCCATCAACCGCTTCATGCTGGTATTGAGCACCCTCTATCGGGACAACCCGGAAGGCTTCACCCAGGCGACCGAGATAAAAGGGCGCAAGCGCGTCTATTTTTCCCGTGACCCGGAAGCGCTGCGTGCCAGTGGCAGCACCACCAAGCCCAAGCCGGTACCGGAGACCCCGTTCTGGGTGATCACCAATACCAATACCAGCCGCAAGCAGAACATGGTGGCCCAGCTCATGAACAGCATGGGTTATGACGAGGATCTGACGGCTCGGGTGTGCGGCGCCGTTTAACCCATCAATGACTTCAGGCCTTGCCGGGCAAGGCTCAGCTCAAGGAAAACGCCATGGCACAGCATTCCCACGCCGGTCAGCCGGCTCGTCTTTGCGATCTGACCAACATTCCCCGTCTGGTCAGCGCCTACTACCTCAACAAGCCGGACATGAGCCGCCCTGAGCAGCGGGTCGCCTTCGGCACCTCCGGTCACCGTGGTAGCGCCCTGCACAGCGCCTTCACCGAATCCCACATTCTGGCGGTGACCCAGGCTCTGGTGGAGTACCGCCAGCAGGCCGGTATCACGGGGCCGCTGTTCGTCGGCATGGATACCCATGCCCTGTCTGAATCCGCCTTTGCCAGCGCGGTGGAAGTGCTGGCGGCCAACGGTGTCGAGACCCGCATTCAGGCCGGCCTCGGCTTCACGCCGACCCCGGTCATCTCCCATGCCATCCTGCGCCACAACGCAGGCAAACCCGTGGCCCAGGCGGACGGCGTCGTGATCACCCCGTCCCACAACCCGCCGGAAGATGGTGGCTTCAAATACAACCCGCCCCACGGCGGTCCTGCCGAAGGCGAGATCACCAAGTGGGTGGAAGACCGCGCCAACGCGATTCTGGAAGCGGGTCTGGCCGGCGTGAAGCGGATGCCGTTTGCCGAGGCCCTCAAGAGCCCGTTCGTGGTGGAACACGACTATGTCACCCCTTATGTGGATGATCTCGAAAACGTGCTGGATCTGGCCGCCATCAAGCAGGCTGGCATCAAGATCGGCGTGGATCCGCTGGGTGGCTCCGGCGTCGCCTACTGGGACGTCATCGCCAGGCGCTACGGTCTGGACATCGAGGTGGTGAACTACAAGGTCGACCCGACCTTCTCCTTCATGACCCTGGACAAAGACGGCAAGATCCGGATGGACTGTTCCAGCCCGTTCGCCATGGCGAGCCTGATTGCCCTGAAAGACAAGTTCGACATCGCCCTTGGCAATGACCCTGACTACGACCGTCACGGCATCGTCACCAAGGCGGGCCTGATGAATCCGAACCACTATCTGGCGGTGGCCATCCAGTATCTGTTCACCCACAGAACCGGCTGGCCCAAGGGGGCGGCCGTCGGCAAGACGCTGGTCTCCTCTTCCATGATCGACCGGGTGGCCGGCGAGATCGGTCGCACCCTCAAAGAGGTGCCGGTCGGCTTCAAGTGGTTCGTGGACGGTCTCTACAGCGGCGAGTTCGGCTTTGGCGGCGAGGAGAGCGCGGGTGCCTCCTTCCTGCGCAAGGACGGTACCGTCTGGACCACCGACAAGGATGGCTTCATCCTGGCGCTGCTGGCGGCCGAGATCCTGGCGGTGACCGGCAAGGATCCCCAGGCCCACTACGATGCGCTCGAAGCCAGGTTCGGCCGCTCCAGCTACCGCCGCATCGATGCTCCGGCCAACAGCGCCCAGAAGGCGGTGCTCTCCAAGCTGGATCCGGCCCTGGTGGAAGCCTCCACCCTGGCTGGTGAGCCCATCCTCGCCAAGCTGACCAAGGCGCCCGGCAACGATGCCGCCATCGGCGGCCTGAAAGTGGTGACCGAGAATGGCTGGTTCGCGGCACGCCCCTCCGGTACCGAGTCCATCTACAAGATCTACATGGAGAGCTTCAAGGGGGAGGCGCACCTGGACCTCATCCAGCAGGAAGCCCAGCAGATCGTCTCCGCCGCCCTGGCCAAGGCCGGCGTCTGACCCTTACGGCAACAACCCATGTGAAAGAGGAGCCCTGGTGGCTCCTCTTCTTTTTGTGTCGGGTTGACTGCGGATCAGCCGTTGTCGACGCTGCCGGTGGCGGCCTTGCGGTTCCGCCAGCGCTTGAGGAAGGAGCGGGCCGGCAGCTTCATCAGGAAGAGAGAGAGCAGAATGATGCCGATGCCGAGCCACTGACGGCCATCTAGGGTTTCTCCCACCATCAGCACACCGCAGGAGACCGCCACCATGGGATTGGTGAGGGCCAGCATCCCCATCACCTCCGGGCCATGGCGTTTGAGTCCCCAGAGCCAGGCCCAGTAGGCCAGAGCCGTATTGAGGATCACCAGCCAGATAAGCCCGGGAGTGGCGTCAGCCCGGGGCAGGGGCATGGGGCCGGCCAGCCACCAGGCCAGCGGGATCAGCATCAGGCCGCCCAGCAGCAGCTGCCAAGCGGTCAGGGCCAGCAGATCATCCACCGGCCAGCGTTGCATCCAGCGGCTCGACTGGCCGATGAGCAGGGTGGCGAGCAGGGCGCACGCCACGCCGACGGGATCCAGATTGGCAGAGGGATTGAGCAACAAGAGCACCCCGACGAGCCCCATCACCCCCAGCAACAGCCACTTGATCGTCGGTCTGACACCGTCTTGCAGCCAGGCCAGCCCCATCAGGATGAGGGGCAGCGTCGCTCCCAACGTACCCGCCACGGCGCCGGGCAGGCGAAACGCCGCCACGAACAGCAGGGCGAAGAAGGCGGTGATGTTGCAAAATGCCAGCAGGAACTGCTTGCTCCAGACGAGAGGCGGTCTGCGGGGATGGAGCAACAGCAGCAGCACCCCGGCGGGGAGGGCGCGCCACACGGCCACCCAGTAGGGGGAGTAGTCGGTCAGGTAGAGACTGACGACGGCATAGGTGCTGCCCCAGAGCAGGGGGGCGAGCAGGGCGATCAGCAGCGGCATGGTTATCTCGCAACAAAGTATCTTTAAGTAAAGATACATTAGCCGCGAGTTGGTTTATTATCAAGTATCTTCATGTGAAGATAATGGAGCCCGAATGGAGAGTGATCATGTAGATCAACTGCTGGCCCAGTGGGCCCGGCAGCGCCCGGACCTCGACTGCTCCCCCATGGGGGTGCTGGGGCGGGTGGCGCGCATGGCGGCGATCGCCGGGCGCGAAGTGAGCGAGACCCTCAAGGAGTGCGGTCTGCTGGGGTCTGATTTCGATATCCTGGCTACCCTGCGTCGGGCCGGTGAGCCGCTGACTCCGACCGCGCTCTACCAGTCCGCCATGCTGAGTTCAGGTGCCATGACAGCCCGGCTCGACAAGCTGGAGCAGCGTGGCCTGATAAGACGTGAAGCCTCCCCGGATGACAGGCGCAGCCTGCTGGTCTGCCTGACGGAGCCGGGGCGGGAGCTGGTTGACCATGCGGTGGAACAGCACGTGGCGAACGAGCGCCGCCTGCTGGCCCCATTGAGCCTGGTCGAACAGGAGCAGCTGGCCGCCCTGCTCAAACGCTGGCTGCTGGAAAACGAATAAAAAAAACGGGCCTGCGGGCCCGTTTTCGTTGGCATTGAGGCTGACTCAGTAGCCGCCTCTGGCATCCCTGACGGCAAGGCCAAGCTGCCATACCGCCATGGCGTAGTGGGTGCTGTGGTTGTAGCGGGTGATGGCGTAGAAGTTCGGCAAGCCGTACCAGTACTGGTAACCGGTGCCGACATCCAGACGCAGCAGGCTCGCCTCCTTGTGATTGCCAAGGGATCCGGTTGGGGTCAACCCGGCACCGCGCAGGGTGGCTACCGGGTAGCGGGTCTGGAAGCCGTGCTCATAGCCCGGCAGCTGTCCCTGGCCGCGTACTGCCACCGGCTGCCCTTTCTCCCAGCCGTGGGCCTTGAAGTAGTTGGCCACGCTGCCGATGGCATCCACCGGATCCCACAGGTTGGTGTGGCCGTTGCCGTTGAAGTCCACCGCGTAGTTGCGAAAACTCGACGGCATGAACTGGCCGTAGCCCATGGCCCCGGCATAGGAGCCCTTGGGTTCGGTGGGATCCATCCCCTCATCCCGGGTCATCACCAGGAAGGCTTCCAGCTCGCCGGTGAAGAAGTCGGCGCGGCGCGGGTAGTCAAATGCCAGGGTCGCCAGGGCGTCGAGAATGCGGGTCTTGCCCATCACCCGACCCCAGCGGGTTTCCACCCCGATGATGCCGACGATGATCTCGGGTGGCACCCCGTAGATCTGCTGCGCCCGGTTGAGTTCACTCTCGTATTCACGCCAGAAGTTGACGCCGTTCTGCACGTTGTCCGGGGTGATGAACTTGGCGCGGTAGCGATTCCAGGCGCCGGTCGGACCGGTGGGCGGCCTGGTGGTGGGGGCTTGGGCGTCCATCAGCTTGATGATCCAGTCATAACGCTCGGCCTGGGCCAGTACCCGGTGCAGCTCGGCGCTGTCGAAGCCGTGCTTTTGCACCATCCGCTGCACGAAGTTGTCCACGTTGGAACGATTGGCGAAGTCCCCCTTGCTGACCCCGGGCTGGCTCACCTGCCCGTAGAAGGGTTTGCTCGGCGGCGTCTGGTTGATGAAGGCGCTGTTGGGTTGGGGTTTGACCACGGGCTTGGGCGCCGGCGTGCTGCTGCAGCCGTAGATCAGGGGAAACAGGGAGAGGACACAGACAAGGCGACGCATAGGGTTCTCGTGAGCCTGAAAAAGAGTGCCGTCATGGTAAAACATTGGCGTGCAGGCGCAAGTGCTCCGTGCCAGCGTGCCCCCCGGGATCCCGTCAGCGCAGGGTGTGGTAGCCGCTCCAGATCCGGGTCAGGGTCGTGATGGCACAGAGCAGGGCGAAACCGTAGGCCAGTGGCACGAAGGCGGCGGGCCAGAGGCACATGATCACGAAGAGGGCGATGGTTTCGCTCCCCTCGGTGAGCCCGCCCAGATAGTAGAGGGATTTGTGGTGGTAGACGGGGCTCTCGATGCCCCGTTTGCCCGCCATGATGGCAAAGGCCAGAAAGCTCGATCCCGTGCCCATGAAGGCGAACAGCAGGGTGGCGGCGGCCAGGGCGTTGGCCGGGTCGGCAAGGGCAAAGCCCAGCACCACGGCGGCGTAGAAGATGAAATCCAGCGTGATGTCGAGAAACCCGCCGCAGTCGGTGATGCCCGTATCCCGCGCCACGGCGCCATCCAGCCCGTCCAGCAGCCGGTTGAGCAGAATCGCCGCCAACGCCCACTGATAGCAGCCAAAGGCCAGCAGCGGCGGCGCCAGCATGCCGATGAGAAAGCCGGCGAGACTCACCTGGTTGGCGCTCACCCCGGCCCGGCACAGGGGGCGGGCGAGTGCGGTGAGGGGGCGGCGGATAACCGGGATCAGGTGGCGATCAAACAAGGTGGTGCTCCTCTTCGGGGCTGGCTGGGGGGATCAGTTGCAAGATGGTGCCCGGTGCATCCTCTTCGTCGTGGGTCACCAGCAGGGCGGGGATGGCCTGCGTGCGCAGGCGCTCGAACACCAGGGTTCTGAATGCCGCCCGCAGCGGCTTGTCGAGGCGGGAGAAGGGCTCGTCCAGCAGCAATGCCCTGGGCTCGGCCAGCAGGGCACGCAGCAGGCTGACGCGGGCTTTCTGGCCGCCGGAGAGCGCCCCTGGCAGCTTGTCCGCCTGAGCCTTCAGCCCGACCTCGGCCAGCGCCTCGCGGGCCCGGGTCTGCCTTGCAGCCATCCCCTTGAGATGCGCCGGCATGCCGAACATCAGATTTTCTGCCACCGTCAGGTGGGCAAACAGCAGGTCATCCTGAAACAGGATGCCGACCCCCCTCTCCTGGGGGGGCAGCGGGGTGAGGCGATGTGTGCCGAGCAGGATGTCCCCGGTCAGCCGGATGGGCCCCCCGGGTGGCAGCACTCCCGCTAGCGCAGCCAGCAGGGAGCTCTTGCCACAGCCGCTCGGTCCCATCAGGGTGAGCACCTCGCCCGGGGCAACCCTGAGGGGGGGGAGCGTCAGCAGGGGGGCACCGTTGAGGAAGAGGGTGAGTGCGGAGGTGTGCAGCATCGGGTCAGGGCCTCAGGGCGGGGTTGATGCGCCGCGGCAGCCAGAGCGCCAGGGCATAGATGAAAAGGGGCAGCAGCAGTTGCAGCAGGCCGTAGAGCCCCGCCAGCCGCCGGTTGAGGCCGCTGCCGATGGCCACCGCCTCCGTGGTGATGGTGACGACCCGCCCGCCGCCGAACAGCAGGGTCGGCAGGTATTGGGCCAGGCTCACCGCCGCCCCGACACCGAAGGCGAACAGCAGGGGACGGGCGAGCAGGGGACCCTTGACTCGCCACCAGGCCCCCCAGGGGCTGGCCCCGAGCGTGAGGGCCACCCGGGTGAGGCGCTCGTCGAACTGGCGATAGGGGCCGTGCAGGCAGAGATAGACGTATGGAAAGACGAAGATCAACTGGCTCCAGAGTACCCAGCCAGGGCCTATGCCAGTGAATCCCAGCCCGTCGGTCTGAAGGCGCAATCCAAACAGCAGGCTGGCCTGGGGCAGCAGCAGAGGCAGGCAGACAAGCCAGAGGGTGCGAGTGGCGCGGCGTGCAGGCAACGCCTCGAGGCAAAGCACCGCCAGCAGCAGGGAGAGCGCGGCGCAGAGCAGGGCCAGCCACAGACTCTGCCACAGCAGCGGGCCCAGGCTCGGCAGCAGAGCCAGCCAGTGGTGGCTACTCCATTCACTCGGCCAGAGGGCGGGAAAGGACCAGCGCCGGGTCAGGGACCAGAGCAGCAGGGCGGCGAGCACCAGCAGATTGGTCAGGAGCAGCCCCCACACGCCGATGCGGGCAATGAATGCGGGCCAGGGCGAGGCGGGGGCGCGTCGCCCATCCAGCCAGCGTGCCTTGCCGAGGGTGAGGTGGGTCCGCTCCAGCAGCCTGAGGGCGCCAAGCAGCAGCAGGTTGAGGGCGAGCAGCAAGAGGGCGCCGCTGGCACTGGCGCCGCGCCAGGCGGGGTCGGCATCCTGATACCAGAGCCAGAGTCGCACCGCCAGGGGCGGCGGGGCATCCGGCCCCAGCAGCAGGGCGAGATCCACTACCGCCAGGCCATAGGCGGCGACCGCGTAGAAGGGCAGTCGCAGGGCGGGCCAGAGGGCGGGCAGCAGCAGGCGCCACCAGATCCGGGGGGCGCTGAAGCCGAGGCAGGCCCCCAGCCACTGCTGGCGCGCCACCTTGGCGGGATCCAGTGCCGCCAGCGCCATCAGCAGCAGGAAGGGGGTCTCCTTGAGGATGAGCACCACGATGAGGCCAAGCCCCCAGGGATCCTTGAGGGTTTGCCAGTCCGGGGGCTGATGGGTGAGGTCAAGCAGGGGGGCGACGAGGCGCAGCAGCCAGCCGGAGGGAGCGATCAGAAAGGCGATGCCGATGGCAAAGGCGACGTGGGGAAGCGCCAGCAGGGGGGAGAGCAGGCGGCGCAGCCAGCGCATCCAGGGACGCCCGTCCCCCTGGGCGAGCAGCAGGGCGGTGGCGCCGAGGGCCCCCAGGGTGGAGGCCCCCGCCACCCAGAGGCTCAACCCTGCGGAGTGCCAGAGTCCGGGCTGGGGGAGCAAGAGGGATAGATTGGCGGGGGAGAGCCCCTCGATGACCAGCAACAGCAGGCCCCCGGCGAGCGGGATCCCCAGCATCAAAAAGGGCAGCAGGAGGAGAAGAGGGGCGCGCGCCTGCATGATGGATCAGTGGCCGTAGCGCTCGGCCCAGGCCGCTTCCAGCCGGGTCTGCCAGCTGGGGTGGGGCTCTGCCACTCCCTTGAAGCGCAATGCCGGACGGGTCTGGCCTGGCAGCGCCTCCTGGCGCAGCACGCTGGGATCCCCCCAGAAGGCGGGGTCGCTCTTGCGTGCCTGGGCGGCGGGGCTCAGCAGGAAGTTGACCACCACCTTGGCCCCGGCCCGGGCGGAGGCATTGAAGGGGATGGCGAGGAAATGGCTGTTGGTGAGCGCCCCTTTTTCCATGGCGATGGCCTGGACGGTGGGGGGCAGGGTGCCGTTTTGCACCGAACTCTGGGCTTCCCCCGGGTTGAAGCTGATGGCCATGGCCAGCTCGCCGTCATCGAGCAACTGCCTGGTTTCGGCGGCGCCGGTGGGGAAGAGCCTGCCCTTTCGCCAGAGCGCGGGGTGAAGCTGGTCGAGCCAGGCCCAGAGCGGGGCGGTGATGCGAAGGAAGTCGGCATCGGTCGCCTCCCGATAGAGGGGCGCCGGATCTGGTGTCAGCTCCAGCAGGATCTGCTTGAGAAAGCTAGAGCCGTGAAACTGGGGAGGCTTGGGGTAGGTGAAGCGGCCGGGGTGAGCCTTGGTCCAGGCCAGCAGGGCGGCCGCCGAGGTGGGAGGAACGTCTACCTGGTCGCCATCCACCATCAGATTGAGCTGGCCTATGCCCCAGGGGGCCTCCAGCCCCTCGACCGGCACGGTGAAGTCTTCACTCACCGGCAGGGCGGTGTCCACCAGGGCCATGTTGGGCAGCTCGTCGGTAAAGGGGGCCCCCAGCAGGCCCTGCTCCTTGAGCGCCTTGAAGTTCTCGCCGTTGACCCAGAGCAGGTCGATGGGGCCGTTCGACGTCTTGCCAGCCTGCTTGCCGGCCAGCAACTGGCTCACGCTCTGGGCGATGTCATCCACCTTCACCTGCACCAGCTCGACCTGGTACTGGCGAGCGATCTCCTGCCTGGCCCACACCAGGTAGGCGTTGATCTCGGGGCTGCCCCCCCAGGCGTTGAAGTAGACGGTCTGCCCCCTGGCGGCCAGCAGGGTCTGCTGCCACGACGCGTCATTGGCGTGGAGCGGGGAGGTCAGCAGCAGGGGGACAGCGGCCATCAGGGGACGGAGCAGGGCGCGAAGTCGGGTCGTGAACATGATGGTTGCCTCGTCAGAGTCAGGCGCCGCGGCGCCAGCGGTGATAACGGGCCAGCAGCGCCAGCAGGCGCCCGGGCTGGCGGGCACGGCGCCAGGCGCCAGCCACGTACTTGTTCCCCTCCATCAGGGTGGGGTAGGGGTGAACGGTGGCGAGGATCTTGCCAAGTCCCAGGCGGTGGCGCATGGCGAGGGCAAACTCGGCGATCCGCTCGCCGGCGTGAGCACCCACTATGGTGGCCCCGAGTATCCTGTCACGGCCCGGCACCGTCAGCACCTCGACAAAGCCCCCTGACTCGCCGTCAGCGATGGCTCTGTCCAGCTCGGCCATCTCGAAGCGGGTCGACTCGAAGGGGATGCCTCGGGCCCGAGCCTCTTTCTGGTTGAGGCCGACCCTGGCTATCTCCGGACTGGTATAGGTGGCCGCCGGCATGACCCTGTAGTCTGCCCGAAAGCGCCTGAACTGGCCAAAGAGGGCGTTGATGGCGGCATACCAGGCCTGATGGGCGGCAAAATGGGTGAACTGGTAGGGGCCGGCAACGTCCCCCACCGCCAGGATGCTGGGGTAGTTGGTGGCGAGGAAGCTGTCGATGGCCAGGGTGCCGCCGGGGGCCAGTTCAACCCCCAGCGCCTCCAGCCCGAAACCGCTCACGTTGGCCTCCCGGCCAAGGGCCAGCAGCAGCTGGTCCCCCTCAACCACCAGCGTCTCGTCCCCCCGGCGCAGGTGCAGCCGGATGGGCAGGTTGGTGCCTTTACCGTCCATATACTCGGCCGAGGTAGCCTGCCAGCCGAGGTGCAGGGTGACGCCGTCGTGCTCCAGCTGGGCGGCCAGGGCCCCGGCGACGTCCCTATCTTCCCGGGGCAGCAGCTGAGGGCCTTGCTCCACCAGGGTGACGGGGATACCGAGCAGGGCCAGGCTCTGGGCCAGCTCGCAGCCGATGGGGCCCCCTCCCAGCACCAGCAGATGGCGGGGGGGCTCGCGCAGTCGCTGCCAGATAGTGTCGGAGGTGAGGTAGGGAACCCTGTCCAGCCCCGGCAGTGCGGGTAACCGGGGGCGGGCGCCGGTGGCGATCACGATATGACGGCTGGTCAGGCGCTTGCCGTTGACCTCCACCTCCCAGGGGGAGGTGACTCGCGCCCGCCCCTGGATGCACTCCACCCCAAGTCCTTCATAGCGCGCCACCGAGTCGTGGGGTTCGACCTCCTCGATGACCCGGGCGACCCGCGCCATCACGGCGGCGAAGTCGGCGCTGCTCTGGCTCGGGGTAAAACCAAGCTCCCCGGCCTTGCGCTGTTCAAAGGCGAAGCGGGCGCTTCGGATCAGCGCCTTGGAGGGGACGCAGCCGGTATGGAGGCAATCCCCTCCCATCCTGTGCTGCTCGATGAGGGCCACTCTGGCTTTCACCGCGGCGGCGATGTAGCTGGTGACCAGGCCTCCGGCGCCGGCACCTATCACCAGCAGGTTGTAGTCAAAGCGCGCCGGCTTGCGGTAGGGGGCGTGCAATCGGTAGAGGGCGAGACGGCGCTGCAAGGCACGCATCAGCCAGGGCATCAGGCCGAGCAGGGTCAGGGCGGCCAGCAGGCCGGGGGAGAAGAGGTTGCCTGTGCTGGTGAGGGTAGCCAGCTCGCTCCCCGCCAGCACGTAGACGAGGGTGCCCGGAAGCATGCCGAGCTGGCTGACCCAGTAGTAGGTGCTGACTCTGATGGGGGTGAGCCCCATCACCAGGTTGACCAGAAAGAAGGGGAAGAGGGGGATGAGGCGCAGGCTCAGCAGATAGAAGGCCCCCTCCTTTTGCATGCCGGCCTGAACGCTCGTCAGCTTGTCGCCAAAGCGCGTCTCGACCCAGTCCCGCAGCAGGAAGCGGGCGCTGAGAAAGGCCAGGGTGGCGCCGAGGGAGCTGGCAAAGGAGACCAGCAAGAGCCCCCACAGGATGCCGAAGACGGCGCTGCCCGCCAGGGTGAGCAGGGCCGCCCCCGGTAGGGAGAGGGCGGTGGTGAGCACATAGATCACCAAAAACAGCAGGCTGGCTGCGACAACATGGCGGTCGACCCAAAGGGCCAGGCGCGCCTGATGAGCCTGCAACTGGGTGAGGCTCAGATAGTGGTCAAGGTCGAGGGCAAAGAAGGTGCCGAACAGGGCCCCCATCGCCAGCAACAGCAGCAGGCGTGCCCGGTTCATCCCTGCCCCTTGTCGAGGTGGCGCTCGGGTTGCACCGGCAACTGGCAGAACCCCTGGGGAGCGATGTCGAGAGCGGCATTGAACTTGGCGGACATGTTCTGGAAGGCGATGAGGCCGGTGAGCTCCACCAGGGCGTCGTCATCGAACCAGGGCTTGAGGCGGGCGGCCTGCTCGTCGCTCACGCCATCCAGCCCGGTCATGGCCTCGGCATAGTCCAGCACGGCCCGCTCCCGCTCGTCGAACAAGGGGCTGTCGCGCCACCGGGCTAGCGCCTCCACCTTGTCGCTGGAGCCTGCCCGCTTGACGAGGGTCATGGCGTTGATGTCGACACAGAAACGACACCAGTTGAGCTGGGAGACCCGCACCGTCACCAGGGAGCGCAGCACGGGGTCGATGGGGGAGCGCTTGCGGTTGATGACGCCGTAGAGGGTGGCGACCGCGGCGAACAGCCTGGGGGAGCGCCCCCAGCACTTGCCCGGGATCAGCACCTGACCGTAGTTGCGTTTCTGCAGCCAGAAGAAGGGGCGGATGAACCAGGCGTAGGCCCGGTCCGGTTTGACCTCAATGCGCATCTTGTTCCTCTTTGAGCTTCTCCATCTTGGGCTTGTAGGCCCCGCCCAGACGCTCGTTCAACCGATTCAGGAAATCGATGATCCGTGCCCGGTTGACCCCCAGATCGCTGCGCCCCTGGCGCGAGGCGGAGCGCATGTCGATACGGGTCTCTTTGGGCCCGGCAAAGACCCGCAGGGCCACGTCATCCTGAAACCCGAACCAGCCGGTGGTGACGACGGCATCGATACCCTCGCTGCCCGGGCGAACCTGCCAGCCCAGCTCCGTCATCAGTTCCTCGGCTTCCGCGAGCACTTCGACCGGGGATGCCCGGGTATAGAGAGGACCGGGGTTGCCTGGAAATACTTGCAGGGGCGGGGGGGAGACCGGGAGATCCTCCGGGCTTCTGAGCTGCTCGGCCCACTGGAGCCGTGGCGGATGGTAGGGATCCGTGCTGACGTCGTTGGTGAGGGGAGAGCGCAGCGCCTGGACGAGAAACAGCAGGGGCAGCAGCAGGGGAGCAATGCCCCAGATATCCGGCCAGAGGTTGGTGGTGCGGCGATAGCGCCAGGGCAGGCGCAGCAGCAGCACGAGGCTGAGGAGGGCGCTGGGGAGACAGAGGATGAAGCCGAGCCACCAGGGCCAGAGATGGGCGCGGCTGCCAAGGGCCCCGCAAAGGGGCAATAGCCAGGTCAGCAGCGGCCACCACAAAGAGCTGTGCATATGAGGGATCCACGGGTCAGGATGGAACTATGCCCAGAAGGATAAACTTAATTGCCTGATAACGTTAGTAAATTATCGTGATGCTTCGGTTTTTTGCCGCCCCGGGTGGGGGGCGGTTCTGGGAGTGGGGCGCCAGCAAACCTGCGTGGGCTGTGTCGGCGCGCCGGTCCGGCTTCAGCTGCGCTAGGGAAGGTGCGAACAAGTCCCTGATATGAGATCATGTTTGTCATCTGGAGCCATGAAAAAGGGTTCATCATGAGTCATCAGCTCACCTTCGCCGACAGTGAATTCAGCAGTAAGCGCCGTCAGACCAGAAAAGAGATTTTCTTGTCCCGCATGGAGCAGATTCTGCCATGGCAAAACATGGTGGAAGTCATCGAGCCGTTTTATCCCAAGGCTGGTAATGGCCGGCGACCTTATCCGCTGGAAACCATGCTACGCATTCACTGCATGCAGCATTGGTACAACCTGAGCGATGGCGCGATGGAAGATGCTCTGTACGAAATCGCCTCCATGCGTCTGTTTGCCCGGTTATCCCTGGATAGCGCCTTGCCGGACCGCACCACCATCATGAATTTCCGCCACCTGCTGGAGCAGCATCAACTGGCCCGCCAATTGTTCAAGACCATCAATCGCTGGCTGGCCGAAGCAGGCGTCATGATGACTCAAGGCACCTTGGTCGATGCCACCATCATTGAGGCACCCAGCTCGACCAAGAACAAAGAGCAGCAACGCGATCCGCAGATGCATCAGACCAAGAAAGGCAATCAGTGGCACTTTGGCATGAAGGCCCACATTGGTGTCGATGCCAAGAGTGGCCTGACCCACA
>NZ_PQLN01000030.1:0-45594 GCF_002919855.1 Aeromonas sp. ASNIH8
GCGGGGAGCCAGGGGGCTGGCGAGCGGCCGAGAGGCGGCAGCGAACAGGAGCGTGCCGGGCCCTGTCTTAAGATTTCCTTAAGCCTGGCCCGATAGGATTCGTGCGGATGAGACGGCCGTCGGGTGGCGCTCAGCGTGGCAGCCGGCGCTCCTTGGCCGGATCCTGCCCCGAGTAGTAGAGCACCCGCTGCACGTACTCCTGGGTCTCCCGATAGGGGGGCACGCCGCCGTGGCGCAGGACGGCCTGCTCCCCGGCGTTGTAGGCGGCGCTGATCCTGACCCAGTCGGGGCCAAACTGCTTCTCCAGCCACTTCAGGTAGATCATGGCGCCACGGATGTTCTGCCGGGCGTCGAACGGCCGGGTCACGCCGAAACGGGCCTGGGTTTCGGGGATGAGCTGCATGACCCCCTGCGCCTGCTTGGGGGAGACGGCGGCGCTGTTCAGATTGGACTCGGCGATGGCGATGGCCAGCGCCAGCTGGGGGTTGACTCTGTGACGTTTGGCCGCCTGGCGGATCATGCTGGCCAGCTGCTGCTTGCTCGTGGATTGGCGGGCCAGGTAGCTGTCCTGATCGAAGGGGGTGCTGGGCCGCACCCAGGGCGCGCCGCCTCCGCTGCCACCGACGCCACAGGTGCCGAGGGGGGCGTTGCCGACCCGCTCGTTGTAGTAGCGGGCGGCCTGCTGATTGCCGAGGCGCATGGCCATGGCGAGGTAGGCGTTCGCGTGGCGCGCGTTGCGTATCCCCTGGGGGCCGCGAGCCAGCAGGCGACCGATGCGGTAGTAGGCTTCCGGGTTGCCCAGGCTGGCGGCGGTGCAGTAGTGGGCGATGGCCTGCCTCGGGTTGCCGCGCTCCATGGCGGCGCCCTGGCGCAGGGCGCTCATCGCCTTGGGGGCCTGGCGAAATGCATCGGCATGGGCCGATGCCGTGGTCAACAGCAGGAGCAGCCCCCAGCCCCAGGCGCAGAGTCTCTGCATGATGGTTACCTCGTTGGCTTGTCCGGAAGATATAGGTTCTCCACGGGGTGGCTGCCAGCCAGACGATGGAACATGTGGTTATGTGTCAGGTCATCAGAGACGAAAACGGTATGGAACTTTTAGGCGGGAGAAGATTCTGCTGGTGGTGACGACCTGAGGTGCGGGCAGGGCCGCGCTGTTGTGCTGCCCCTCTTAGTTGATGCGATTGTTAGTTGTCGGGTGATAGACTGCGATCATCATGATGTAATACCTTGTATTTGTGCAGGTTCTGGCGCTCAGTCCACCTTCTTCATGATGTGCGCAACAGGATCCCTTGGATTATTTTCATTGTCGGGAAGCTCATATGGGTGATTCAGTCGATGTGTCAGTCGTAGTACCAGCCAAGGATGAACGGGACAATCTGGCTCCCCTCATCAGTGAAATCGACGCCGCTCTGGGGGGCGGATACGAGTACGAATTGATCTACGTGGATGATGGCAGCGAGGATGACAGCTATGCCCTGCTGTGCGAGCTGAAGTCCCGCTTCACCAGGCTGCGGGTGGTGCGCCACGCCAGGGCCGTCGGCCAGAGCATGGCGGTGCTGAGCGGGGTGCGCCAGGGGCGCGGCGACTGGCTGGTGGTGCTGGACGGAGACGGCCAGAACGATCCGGCGGACATTCCCGCCATGCTGGAGGAGGCCACGCGCCGTTTCGCGGCGGACAAGAGCCAGGTCGGGCTCATCGGCCATCGTGTCACTCGCCGGGATGACTGGGTGAAACGCCTCTCGTCCAGGCTGGCGAACGGTTTTCGCGATCTGCTGCTGCGGGACGGCATCCCGGATACCGGCTGCGGCCTCAAGGTGGTGCGCCGCGACTGGTATCTGCGCCTGCCCGGCTTCAACCACATGCACCGCTACATCCCGGCCCTGATCCAGGCCCAGGGGGGCCGCATGTCCCCCTGGCCGGTCAACCACAGGCCGCGGCAGGCGGGCATCTCCAAATACGGGGTCTGGAACCGGCTCTGGGTCGGGCTGGTGGACGTGGTCGGCGTCTGGTGGTTGCAGCGCCGCTCCAAGGTGGTCGAGATCCGGGAGATGCTGGAGTGATGGACACCCTGCTTTCGTTGTCATCGGTCCGGCTGGTCCGGGATGAGGTCGCCCCCCATGTAGGCGGTTTGAACCGGGGAGGGCGGCGATGATCGATGCCCTGCTTTCCATGGAGCTGACCTGGTTTGACTGGACGGGTCTGCATGTCACCGGCTGGAAGCTCATCGGCTACACGGGGGCGCTCATGTTCGGCGGGCGCTGGCTGGTGCAGTTCCTGGCCTCGAAGCGGGCCGGCCGGCCCGTCATTCCCCGCCTGTTCTGGTACATGAGCGTGCTCGGCAGCCTGATGACGCTCAGCTACTTCATCTTCTCCCCCAAGCAGGACTCCGTCGGCGTGCTGCAGAACCTCTTCCCCACCTTTACCGCCCTCTACAGCCTCTATCTGGACATCCAGCACAGAGGGTGGAAGCGGGACAAGGTCGTCGACGACTATGGGGTTCGCCATGGTAAATGATCGTTATCTGCTCAGGCAGGAGTCGCTGGGCTGGCTGCTGCTGATCGCCCTGGTGGTGCTGGGGGCGGGCCTCGGCCTGCGGGATCCCTGGCCCGCCGACGAGCCGCGCTTCGCCCTGATCGCCAAGGAGATGGTGGAGAGCGGCCAGTGGCTCTTCCCCATGCGCGGCGGCGAGATCTACCCGGACAAGCCCCCCCTGTTTATGTGGGGGATAGCGATAGGGTATCTGCTGACCGGCTCCATCAAGGTTGCCTTCCTGCTGCCCTCCCTGCTGGCGGGCCTGCTGACCATAGCGCTGGTGTGGGATCTGGGGCGCCGGCTGTGGAGCGCACAGGTCGGCTTCATGGCCGGTCTGCTGCTGCTCTTTACGGTCCAGTTCACCCTGCAAGCCAAGACGGCGCAGATCGATGCGCTGGTCACCTTCTTCATCACCCTCGGGGTCTATGGCTTCGTCCGCTTCCTGCTCTGTGGTGGCGGTTGGCGCTGGTACTGGCTCGGCTGGTTCGCCGCCGGGCTCGGCATCATCACCAAGGGGGTGGGGCTGCTGGCCCTGCTGATCCTGATCCCGGCGATCTGGACCCACAGGGAGAAGATCCGTGCCGCCACCAGGGGCGATTGGCTCAAGGGGCTGGCGGGGCCGCTGTTCATGGTGCTGGCCATCGCTCTCTGGCTGGTGCCCATGTTGCTCGCCGTGGCCCAGAGCGGGGATCCCGTGCTGCAGGCCTACCGGGACAACATACTGCTGCGCCAGACGGTGACCCGCTATGCCAACGCCTGGCACCACGTCAAACCCTTCTGGTACTACCTCACCTCGGTGATCCCGCCATTCTGGCTGCCGCTCTCCCTGCTGCTGCCCTGGCTGGTGGTGGCCTGGCGCAAGGCCATCCAGGGGCAGGACAGGCGCATCATATTGCTGCTCGGTTACCTGGTGCTGGTGATCCTCTTCTTCTCGGCCTCGCCGGGCAAGCGCGGCGTCTATGTCACGCCGGGGACGCCGGCTCTGGCCCTGCTGACGGCTCCCTTCGTCGCCGAGCTGCTGGCGAGGGCCTGGCCCGCACGCCTGCTGGGTGGACTCGGCTGGCTGCTGGGGATCGTCTGCGTGGGCGCCGCCGGGGCGCTGGCCTTCAGCGCTAGGCTGGCGAGCAGACTGGGGGATCTGGGCCCGGCCCCCTGGCTGCCCCTGCTGGCGATGGGAGGGGCGCTGCTGCTGGTCAATGCGCTGCTGCGCCGGGCGCCACTCAGTGCCATCCTCTGTTCGCTGGCGGTGGGGTGGCTCATCTACTCCAGTTGGATCTGCGTGAGGCTCAACGACATGCGCACCCCGGAGGGGGTGATGGCGCTGGCGGCGGAGCGGGTGCCTGCGGGGAACGAGCTGCTGCTGGCCGGCTTCAAGGAACAGCACCTGCTGTTCAGCCAACGGCCCCTGCGGCATTACCCTTATCTGATGGGGGATGGGGAGCAGGCGCGCGAGGCGGCGGCCTGGATTGCGGCCGCTCCCGGTCGCTGGGTGCTGGGCGCAGCCGATCTGATGGCGGTCTGCTTCGACGCAGATCGCATGGAGAACCTCGGCAACCGCCACCGCACCGACTGGCTGCTGGCCGGGCCTGAGGCCCTCAAGCCGGCCTGTCGCGGTCTGAGCCCACAGATAGCGCCCTTCAGCTATGCCCCCGGGCCCTGAGCCCGGACGGCAGGAGAGTAAGCCGGATAAACAGAGGGGCTGCCATTGGCAGCCCCTTTCTATTTGGATGATCCTGTGCGGTCAGATCCTGTAGTACTCCCTGTACCACTTCACAAAGCTCTCGACCCCTTCGGTCAACCCTACCTTGGGGCGATAGCCGGTCGCCTCGAACAGCGCCTCTGTGTCGGCCCAGGTGGCGAGCACGTCGCCGGGCTGCATGGGCAGCATGTTGCGGATCGCCCGTTTGCCGAGCGCCGTCTCGATGGCCTCCACGAAGTCCAGCAGCCGCACCGGGCTGCCGTTGCCGATGTTGAAGAGGCGGTAGGGGGCCGGGCTGGCATCCGTCTGCCCCCGCCAGTTGGCATCGCCGACCGGTGGCCTGTCCGCGACCCGCACTATCCCCTCCACGATGTCGTCCACATGGGTGAAATCCCGGCTGAGCTGGCCCTGGTTGTAGATGTCGATGGGCTCGCCCTTGAGGATGGCGCGCACGAACTTGAACAGCGCCATGTCGGGGCGACCCCAGGGACCGTAGACGGTGAAGAAGCGCAGGCCCGTGGTGGGCAGGCCGTAGAGGTGGGAGTAGGAGTGGGCCATCAGCTCGTTGGCCTTCTTGCTCGCCGCGTAGAGAGAGACAGGGTGATCCACTCCGTCCGAGGTCTTGAACGGCATCTGCTCGTTGAGGCCATAGACCGAGCTGGACGAGGCGTAGACCAGGTGCTGTACCCCGTGATGGCGGCACCCCTCCAGCACGGTCAGGGTGCCGGTGAGGTTGCTGTCGGCGTAGGCGAAGGGGTTGTCCAGGGAGTAGCGGACCCCGGCCTGGGCGCCGAGGTGGATCACCCGCTCGAATTGCTCCCGGGCGAACAGCTCGGCCATGGCGGTGCGATCGGCGAGATCGAGGCGCTCGAAGCGAAAACCGGGCAGGGGGCCGAGCCGCGCGAGGCGCGCCTCCTTCAGGCTCACCTCGTAGTAGTCGTTGAGGTTGTCGATGCCGACAACCTCGTGGCCCTCGGCGCACAGCCGTCCAGCCAGGTGAAAGCCGATGAAACCGGCGGCGCCGGTGACGAGATACTTCATCGCGGCTGCCCCAGACCGTGCGCCTGTTCCAGGCTGTCGCCTCGGCCGATGGCGTAATAGGTGAAGCCGCGCTGGCGCAGGCGGGCCGGATCGTAGAGGTTGCGACCGTCGATGATGACGGCCTGCTTCAGGGTGCGCTGGATAAGCTCGAAGTCGGGGGCGCGGAACTGCTGCCACTCGGTGCAGATGAGCAGGGCATCGGCGCCCTTGAGGGCCGCCTCCTGGGTGCCGCACAGGGTCAGGTCGTCCCGCAGGCCGTAGAGGTGCTGGGCCTCTTTCATGGCCTCGGGGTCGTACGCCTGCACCTTGCCGCCGGCGGCCCAGATGGCGTCCATCAGCACCCGGCTCGGGGCCTCCCGCATGTCGTCTGTGTTGGGCTTGAAGGCGAGCCCCCAGAGCGCGAAGGTGCGGCCGCTCAAGTCGGCGCCGAAGTGCTGGTGCAGCCGCTCGGCGAGCCTGTGTTTCTGCCTGTCGTTGACCTGCTCCACCGAGCGCAGCAGCGGCGCCTCGCAGCCCGCCTCCTTGGCGGTGTGGATCAGCGCCTTCACGTCCTTCGGGAAGCAGGATCCGCCGTAGCCGCAGCCCGGATAGATGAAGTGGTAGCCGATGCGCGGATCGGCGCCTATGCCCTTGCGCACCGCCTCGATATCGGCCCCCAGCTTCTCCGCCAGATTGGCCATCTCGTTCATGAAGGAGATCTTGGTGGCCAGCATGGCGTTGGCGGCGTACTTGGTCAGCTCGGCGCTGCGCTCATCCATCTGGATGATGCGATCGTGCTGGCGGTTGAAGGGGGCATAGAGCTCCTCCAGCAAGGCGAAGGCATGGGACGAGCCGGTGCCGATGATGATGCGATCCGGTCGCAGGCAGTCATTGACGGCGGCCCCCTCCTTGAGAAACTCGGGGTTGGAGACCACCTCGAGCGGCAGCGAGACGCCGCGCTCGTGCAGGATGGCCTCGATGTGCCGACGCACCCTGGTCGCGGTGCCGACCGGTACCGTGCTCTTGTTGACCACCACCTTGCCCGTTTCCATCAGGCGGCCTATGGTGCCCGCCACCGCCAGCACGTGCTGCAGATCGGCTGAGCCGTCCTCATCCGGCGGGGTGCCGACCGCGATGAAGATGAGCTCGGCGAAGCCCACCCCCTCGGCCACGTCCGTGGTGAAGTGCAGGCGACCTGCCTGGTGGTTGGCCTGCACCATGGGGGCCAGGCCGGGTTCGAAGATGGGGATGATGCCTTCTTTCAGCCGGCCGACCTTGGCGGCATCCACATCCACACAGGTCACCTGGTGGCCCATCTCGGCCAGCACGGCGGCCTGGACCAGACCCACATAACCTATTCCGAATACGGCGACTCTCATCTGCGGCGACTCCTTGGGGGCAGAGATTTGCGAGGCCCCATTCTAGAACGATTCATTGTTGGTAACAGCGGGATCCGTCCGGTTTTTCAGCCTGGGGCCAGGGTGGCGCGGGAGAGAGTGGCTGATCTTGGTGCAGGGGTTGTAACGCAGGGCTGACGAGCACCATTTTGGTGCGTATCGCCACAGTCTTGTGATCCGGCTCACTGAAATCGGACACTGTGGTCATAAACGAAGTCCCGATCCACGGGGCTCGCCACCGCCAGTGCTGGCGGCAGACACTCTTTTCACTTCGCATGGACACCCGGTTATGGACAACACCCCCCGCTCTGCGCACCCGCTCTATGAGGATGTGCTCGCCCTGCTGACCGCGGCAGGCTTCGTCTCCCTCGGCATCTTCCTGTTCCATCAGGTCGGCCTGCTCACCGGCGGCACCGCAGGGCTGGCGCTGCTGCTGCAGCAGGTGACCGGCATCAGCTTCGGCCTGCTGTTCTTCGCCATGAACCTGCCGTTCTACGCCCTGGCCTGGCTCAGGATGGGGCCGCGCTTCACCCTCAATACCTTTGCCGCCGTGGCCACCGTCTCCTTCATGACGGATCACCTCAACGCCGTGGTGCAGATAGGCAAGATCGAGCCCGTCTACGCGGCGCTCATCGGCGGCACCCTGATCGGCATGGGGTTGCTCATCATGTTTCGCCACAAGGCGAGCCTGGGGGGCTTCAATATCCTGGCGCTCTTCATCCAGGACAGGTTCGGCATCCGGGCAGGCAAGCTGCAGATGGGACTGGATTGCGTCATCGTCGTCGCCTCCTTCTTCGTGGTTTCCCCCTGGCTGCTGGCACTCTCCGTGGTGGCCGCCATCATCTGTAACCTGGTGTTGACACTCAATCACAAGCCGGGCCGCTACCAGATCGCCTGACCAATCCCGCAGACAAAAACAAACAGAGCGCCCGAGGGCGCTCTGTTTGTTTCTGAATCTCACCAATATGCCGGCCAATCACACCACCATGGGTTGTTCCATGTCGGGGTGGTGGATGGCTGGTACGGGATGGTCGTGGACTGAGAGGGCGATGCGCCCGCCATCACACCGCCATGGCGGACTGCCCCGTCTCGGGATGGTGGATGAACGGCATCACACCACCATGGGTTGTCCGGTCTCGGGGTGGTGGATCACCTCGGCCGGGTAGTCGTAGAGCCGAGCGATGAGCGCCGGGGTGAGCACCTCGGCCGGGGGGCCGTCCGCCATCAGGCGACCGCGCTCCAGCATCACCAGCCGATCGGCGTAACGGGCCGCCAGATTGAGGTCGTGCAGCACCACCAGCACGGCGGTGTTGCGACCGGCCAGGGCGCGGGCCATGGTAAGCAGCTGGTGCTGGTACTTGAGGTCGAGGGCCGAGGTGGGTTCGTCGAGCAGCAGCAGCCGCGCTTGCTGCGGTTCGTCCGGGGCCTGCCAGATCTGGGCCAGCACCCGGGCGAACTGCACCCGCTGGCGCTCCCCGCCGGAGAGGCCGGGATAGAGGCGGTTTGCCAGATGGTCGACCCCGGCGTGGGTCATGGCGGCACGCACAATCTCGTCGCGTCGGCTGGCGGGCTCGCTGTGGGGCAGTCGCCCCATGGCCACCACCTCCTCGCACAGGAAGGGGAAACTCAGGGACGAGCTTTGCGGCAGCACCCCGAGCCTGTGGGCCAGCGCGTTGCCGACCCACTCCTGGCGTTTCTGGCCGAACAGGGCGATGGTTCCCTCATGTGCCAGCTCGCCGGTCAGGCATTTGAGCAGCGAGCTTTTTCCGGCGCCATTCGGGCCGAGCAGGGCGGTCAGACTGCCGGCCTGCAGCTCGAGATCCAGGCGGTTCAGAATGAGGCGGTTGCCCAGGTGGAGGCTGAGCTCCCGGCAGACAAGCAGGGGGGGGGATCCGGGCAAGGTGACGTTCTCCTGTTACAGCGTCCGGCGGCTCTTGACCAAGAGCCAGATGAAGAAGGGCGCCCCCATCAGGGCGGTGATGATGCCCACCGGCAGCTCGGCCGGAGCGAGCAGGGTACGCGCCAGCATGTCGGCCCCCAGCAGCAGGCCAGCCCCCAGCAGGGCAGACAGCGGGAGCAGGCGGACATGGTTGGGACCGGCCAGCAGCCGTACCAGATGGGGAACCACCAGACCGACAAAGCCGATCATGCCGGCCACGGCCACCGCCACGCCGACACCAGCAGCGGTGAGCAGGATGAGGCGACGCTTCAGCGTCTGCACGTTCACCCCCAGATGCCGTGCCTCTCCCTCTCCCAGCAGCAGGGCGTTGAGGGGATTGGCATCGCGCATGAACAGCAGCAGCAAAGCGGCCAGGGTCAGCAGCGCCAGCGTCACATCGACCGGCTTGCCTGCCGCCAGGGAGCCCATCTGCCACAGACTCAGGTTGCGCAGCATCTGATCGTCCGCGAGATAGGTGAGCAGTCCGATGACGGCACCGGAGAGCGCCGTGATGGCCACCCCGGCCAGCAGCATCACGGTGACCGAGGTGCCCCCTTCCCGGGTACCCAGCAGATAGACGAGGGTGGTGGTGAGGGCTCCGCCGAGAAAGGCGAGCAGGGGCAGCAACCCCAGGCCGAGCAGGCTCTGCAGGTGCGAGCCCAGCGGAGCGAGCAGCACGATGGCCAGGGCCGCGCCGAGTGCCGCCCCGCCCGACACCCCTATGATGCCGGGGTCTGCCAGGGGGTTGCGAAACAGTCCCTGCATGACGGCGCCGCAGAGGCCGAGAATGCCCCCCACGGCGATGCAGAGCAGGGTTCGTGGCAGACGGATCTCCTGCACGATCAATAATTTGTGAGCCTCAATCCCGCTCTGTGGTCCGGCAAACAGGGCGCGCAGGCTCTCGCCGAAGGAGAGCGACATGGGGCCGGTCGCGAGGGACCCGACCAGCAGCAACGCCAGCGCGCAGCCGGTCAGGGCGAGCAGCCAGGGCAGAGGCAGGCGCATCAGGAACCCTGCTTGATCCACTGGGCGATCTGGTTCGCCTGTTGCAGGGAACGAAGGCTGAGGCCCCCTTGCAGGGCATGTCCGTCGATGGCGTGGATGGCCTTGTTCTTGCCTGCCGGGGTGGCTGACAGGGCGGGCACCTGGCTCAGGACGGCGTCGGGATCCTGATACTGCTGCCAGTCGCGGCCGCTCACCAACACCAGATCCGGTTGCAGCTCGATGAGGGATTCGGTGGAAACGGGCTTGTAGTCGTGGAGCCCAGCCACCGGATTGACGCCGCCCGCCAGGGTGACGAGGGCGCTGGCGGTGGTGTTGCCGCCAGCGATGCTGGTGGGCTGACCCTTGTGCAGCAGCAGGAAGGCGACCTTGAGGGGCTTGTTCTGCTTCGCCTGCGCCGCCAGGGTGTCGCTCTGGGCGGCAATTTGCTCCTTGAGCTTGCTCCCTGCCGTCTGGTCACCCAGGAGATGGGCCAGGGTGTCGATACGCTCGTTGAGGTTGGCCAGCGTAGGGGCTGTGGCCATGACCTCGACCTTGACGTTGGCACGGCGCAACTGATCAAGCGTGCTGTTCGGGCCCATCTCGTCGCTGCCGACCACCAGGGTCGGAGAGAGGCTCAGGATCCCTTCGGCGGCGAGGGCGCGGTGATAGCCGACCTTGGGCACGCCTCTGGGCTCCGGACTGCTGACATCGGTGGCGACCAGGCTCTGCTCGCCCCCCAGCGCCAGGATGAGTTCCGTGGTGGCCGGGCCTATGCTGACGATACGCTCCACCGCCATGACGGATGGGGAAGAGAGGGAAAGGGCACAGCCGAGCAGGCTGAATGCGAGGGCAAAACGACGGCCCATGCGAACCTCCGAAGGGTGAATGAAATAAGGTTGCCGCCGAGAATATCAAGTCGCCCACCAAAATGCACTGAGAATGAAAGCGATTATCAATTGCGTTACTTGGGGCGCTTTATTACAGTATCCGTCGCGACACCGAGCACCATCGCCAGATCATCCAGGGAGAACCGATGAGCATTGCACAACGCATTCAGGCGCTGCTGGAGCAAGACCCCAGTGCCCACCCGTCCACTATCGCCACCGAGCTGGCCGTCAGCGAGTGGGAGGTGGTACGCCATCTGCCTGCCGCCCTGATGACGTCAGTGCCGGCCGGGGAGGCCGAAGCCCTGCTGGCGGACCTGGCCAGCTGGGGTCAGGTGACCACCATCGTCGAATCCGATGGCTCCATCTTCGAGGTGAAGGCTCCCTTCCCCAAGGGCAAGAACGCGCGCGGCTACTACAACCTGATGGGGCGGGACGGCGAACTGCACGGCCACCTCAAGCTCGACAACGTGGCGGGCATCGCCCTGGTCAGCAAGCTCTTCATGGGCAAGGAGGGGCACTCCTTCCAGTTCTTCGGCCACAGTGGCCGCTGCATTTTCAAGATCTACCTGGGCCGGGACGAGCAGCGTCATCTGCTGCCTGAGCAGGTGGAGCGTTTCATGGCCCTGCGCCGTCAGTATCAAGAGGAAGTGAAAGCATGAGTGAACGTCAGGAGCGCCTGCAAAACCGCCTGCAACCGGAGATCCGCGAGTTCCGCGACGGTTGCCGTACCCTGCAGCTCGCCACTGTGGATGGCGAAGGCAACCCCAATGCCAGCTATGCCCCCTTCGTGCTGCAGGAAGATGGATACTATGTGCTCATCTCCGAGATAGCTCGCCACGCCCGCAACCTGCAACAGGTGCCCAAGGTATCGCTGATGCTGATCGAGGACGAAACCGGTGCCCGCGAGCTGTTTGCCCGCAAGCGTCTGACCTTCGATGCGGTCGCCGAGGTGGTGGCGCGCGACGACGCACGCTGGGAGAAGGCCGTTGCGGCGCTGGAAGGGCGCTTCGGCGAGATAGTCAAAGGGCTCTCCAACCTCAAGGACTTCGTGCTGTTTAGGCTCAAGCCCGAGCAGGGACTGTTCGTCAAGGGATTCGGTCAGGCGTTCCGTGTCTCCGGCGACGAACTGGTGGACTTCGTTCACCTGGTGGAAGGGCACAAACGCATCGACAATGGCGCCGAGCTGACCAGCCCGGCGGATGAACCCGTTTGAGGGAACAATTAGCGAGATGAGAAAACGGGCAGCCTGGGCTGCCCATTTTGTTGTTATGTCCCGGGTTACTCTTGCCAGCCTGCCTGGTTGGGGAAGGCATCGCGATCGGCCTGGGTGGCGCTCTCGTTGCATTCCCCGCGGATCTTCCAGGAGGTCTGGCTGAGGACGATATAGCCGCTTCGGCAATACTTGCGCGTGGCCAGCATCTGGGTGAGCTGCTCGTCCTGCAGGGCTTCCCGGCGTTCCAGCAGGCTCTTGTCGCGGCGGCTCAGCCGGTTGTCATCTCCCTCCTGCAACCGGGTGGGCAGGACGTCGAGAGGGGCGGCCTCGAAGGTGAAGCGCTTGCTCCCGTCGTCGCTGATATGGGTGTGGAACAGGGGGGCCGGGCCATCGGGTGCTGCCCCCGGCAAGCCGGAGCAGGCGGTGAGCGCCGGTAACAGCAGCGTGAGGGCAACGGCAGAGAGTAGACGCACACAAGACTCCAATCGGGTGTTCACATCAGGACGGGCAGCTTAACACGCCCGCTCGGGTTGAATGGTGGCCAGCAGCTCATCCGTCGTGAGCAGGGTCACGCTTCTGCCTTGAGGCAGGCTCAGATGCCGCCACATGAAGTGGTGGTGCTGGATGATCTGCTCCGCACTCAGGTGCGGCCTGTCCGCCGTGGTATGGGCGTCGGTCACCGCAAAGGCGTCAAAGCCCCTGGCGGCGGCGCTGCGCAACGTGGTATCGACGCAAAAGTCGGTGGCACAGCCGCAGATGAGCAGTCTGTCTACCGACTGCTCTGCCAGCAGGAAGCCGAGCTCGGTGTCGAGGAAGCTGTCACAGGCGGTCTTGCGCACCCGGCTGTCGTGGGGAGACGGGGCCAGATCGGCGTGCAGTTGCCAGCCCGCACTGCCAGGTTCCAGTTCGGAACCCGGTTCGTCGTGTTGCACATAGATGACCCGTCCGTGTTGGCCCCGCACGCGATCGGCCAGACGATTGATGTTGGCGATGACCTGGGCATCCTGATGGCGGGGGTTATCGAACAACCCCTGTTGCATGTCGATGACGAGTAACACATCCATATGAAATCCTTGGGCTATTTTGAGGGTTGCAACCATTGGCTGCAGTCACGGCTTCGGGATTGATGCAGTGCGCCCATATCTTGCTTCATTTCCTTTGCATTTAGCCAGCGTTCCGGCAGGGGAGCGATGTGGACCCTGACATCGGCGTCTCTCCCGGGGGCTGTCTCGTCACCGGTTTGCGGCACGATGAGTGCCACCTTGAGTGCTGGATTGCGGCTGGCGATGCGACTGGCGATCCCGAGTCCCCCCTCCACGTGAAAGTTGCCTGCGATATGCATGATGCGCCTGCTGGGATGCTTGCCCAGATAATCCACCATGCTTTCGGCCATGGTGTCGTCCCAGCTGGTCTGGGCGGCGAAGCGACGGGCGTTGCCGTCCGCATCCCCATGGTGCATGGAGGCCATGAACTTCTGGCGGTAGCCGTCATCCCCCAGAGTCAGCTCGCGGGCAAGCTGGCTGCGGCGATTGGCCGGCAGTTTGTCGAGCCAGGCCGGTCCCTCCTGACCGACGCAGCTCACCAGAGGTTTGGGGGCATTGGCGGCAATCACTGGCAGGTGCTGCGCCTTGGCGAACTCCACCAGAGGGCGGTAATCACTCTGGTAGTTGGGCCAGGCATGGCCATCTCGAATGAGGGCCGATTCGCCGATGCGTCCGGCCAGGTAGGCATCCAGCACCGGCTGATCGGCGCGGCTGAACTGCTCCATGGAGAGCACCAGAGCCCGGCCATCGGCTTGCGACATCTCGTCAAGCCCCGCCAGCAGACGGGCCTGCAACAGATGGATGGCCGGGTGAGTGTGAAGTTCCCCCACCAGCACGATGTCGGCATCCGCCACCCGGGCCACCGCCTGCTCGAAGGTCAGTGCCTGCCCCTGGGCCGTATCGAGCCGTGCGTCATAGAGGGTCTCGGGTGGGGTGTTCTGCGGCGTGGTGGCACAGGCGACCAGCAGCAGGGGCAGGGCGAGCAGGGGGAGTCGTCGGATCATGGTTACTCACTCACGAAACAGGGGATGGGAAAAGGCTGCACCATGGGATGGCGGCATGGCGAGCAAAAAGTGGCGCCAGTGTAAGGGGGAATGACGATAAAGTGAAATGAGAATGATTCACTTTATTATTGATCTTTGTCTCTGGCGGGGTAATATGCCTTCCGCTTGATAATAATTCTCAATAAGGACTTTGCAGTGGCGCACAACAACACCCCCTCCCTGATAGCCCTCGCCGTGGCGGCCGGGCTGATCTCCCCCGCTTTCGCCGCAGACAAGAAAGCCGATGAAGTCATGGTCGTCAGCGGCTCACGGATGGAACAGAAGCTGGAAGATGTTTCTGGTCCCATCGCCGTCATTACCTCGGAGCAGATTGAAGAGCAGGTCGTCAGCAACGTCGCCGATCTGTTCCGCTATGAGCCCGGGGTGAGCGTGCAGGGAGGCGCAGGAGATGCCCAGACCTTCACCATTCGCGGCATGAGCGAAAACCGGGTCAAGGTGGTGCAGGACGGTGTGCGCCAGAACGATGCCTACAAGAACGGCGGCGTGGGTCAGACCTACTTCGACACCGATATGATCAAGCAGGTGGAAGTGGCCAAAGGGCCGGCCTCCGCCGCTTACGGTTCCGATGCTCTGGGAGGCGTCATTGCCATCACCACCAAGGATGCTGGCGACTTCCTCAAGGGCCGCGACAGCTATCTGGATGCGACCACGGGTTATGCCTCCAGCAGCCATCAGAGAATGGCCGGCATCACGGGGGCGCTGCGCACCGGGGATGTCGAGAACCTGCTGCGCTACACCTGGCGCGATGGCGGTGTCACCCAGAATTATGACGGCGACAAGAACGAGTTCGACATCGTCAGCCAGGCCGTGCTGTTCAAGAGCAAGTGGAATCTCTCCGATGAGCAGTTCCTGAAACTGACGGTGGATTACTTCACCGAGGGGCAGGATCCGGATGCCATCGATCTGACCAAGGCGGGCTCCGTCTTCAACCAGCCCATTACCGACAAGGAGACCGACAACCTCTCCCTGGTACTGGATCATGGCCTCGCCCTGAACGCCCCCTGGGCGGATCGCGTGGACAGCAAGATCTACTACAGCCGCGCCAAGCAGACCCTGGATCAGTACGCTTCGTCCAAGTATCCGGTCATGCCGGGCAACCCCTATGTGACCAAGAACTCCCTGGATCACAACGGTTTCGAGCAGGAGAGCCTGGGCGCCCAGGTGAAGTTCAACAAGGCGCTCGCCAGCCAGCGTCTGGCCTGGGGCCTGGAATACGAGCACACCGACAACGAGCGCACCCGCTTCAAGGGGCCGACCGTTCCGGGTGACTTCGTCGGCTACAACGAGCTGAGCTTCCCCTCCACCACCAGCGAGCGCAGTGCGCTCTGGGCCTTTGACGAGATCAAGTTCGGCGAGCGTTGGGTGCTGACCCCGGGCGTGCGTTACGACTACTACAAGATGACCCCGGACGAGGATCCCGCCTACACGGGCGAGAACATGAAGAAGATCTCCGAAGGGGAGTTCTCTCCCAAGCTGGGGCTGGTGTTCAAGGCGCACGAGGCGGCGAACCTGTTCGCCCAGTACAGCCACGGCTTCAAGGCGCCCATGTATGACAACGCCTTCTCCACCCTGAACCACCAGGCGTATGGCTATCGCATCGAGCCCAACCCGAACCTCAAGCCAGAGAGCAGCGACGGCATCGATCTGGGGGTGCGCGGCAGCCGTGGCGGGTTCAGCTATGAAGTGGCCACCTTCTACAACAAGTTCGACGACTTCATCGAACTGACGGCCGTGGGCACCGAAGGCCGTACCGCCCTCTATCAGTACCAGAACCTGGACAAGGCGACCACCAAGGGGGCCGAGGCCAAGGCGGACTACTGGTTGAACGAGCTGGTCAACGTCTGGGGCAACCTGGCCTACATCGAGGGCAAGGATGGCGAGGGCAACTACATCAACAGCCTGAGCCCCCTGAACGGCAGCGTCGGAGTGCGTCTGGAGCAGCCGAACTGGAACATCAACACCGCATTGCGCTTTGCCGACGACATGGACAAGGTGGGCAAGGATGCGCGAGGCAACGACAACATCAAGAGCGCAGGCTGGGGCGTGGTGGATCTCTATGCCCAGTTCAAGCCGGTGCAGGACCTGCAGCTCAACGTGGGGGTGTTCAACCTGTTTGACAAGGAGTACGTGAGCTACGAGAGCATCACCGGCCTTGCCGCCACCGCAGATACCAGCAAGCAGACCGAGCCTGGCCGCAACCTCAGTGCACGGGTCAAGTACGTGTTCTGATGGTCGTGGACCAGCATGAAGGAAAAGGGGCCCTCAGGCCCCTTTTGTCATGAAGGTCGGCGTCTGCAAAAAAGAAACCCGCCAGGGGCGGGTGGAAGGATTGCAACACTCATCAGGAAGCGGTGTTACCCAATAGACAGGGGGATGTGACAAAGGTTCAACTTTATTGATATTTATGGTTTTTATCTGTCATGCCGCCTGGGGATCCCCGCCCCGAAATCGGTTATCATTTGTGCCCCTTGTCATGCAGCCCGAGCCTCTATGCCCGCGTTCTCCTGGTTAGCCCTGTTTTTTGGTGCCTTCTACTTCGTTTATGGCGCCTACCTGCCGTTCTGGTCGCTCTGGCTGGAAGGCATCGGGGTGAGTACTGAACAGATAGGGCTATTGCTAGGGGTGGGCATGGCCATCCGCTTTGCCGGCAACCTGATGGTGATGGGGCGAGTCAAGGGAGCCGGCCAGTTGCTGCCCGTCACCCGGCTGCTCTGTCTGCTGAGTCTGCTGGCCTTCCTCGGTTTCTATCTGGGCCACAGCCTCTGGTGGCTGGTGGTGCTGACCCTGGCGGCCAACTTCATCTACCCGACCCTGATGCCCATGGGAGAGGCGCTTGCCACCCGTATGGTGGTGCAGACCCACCTCGACTACGGCAAGGTGCGGCTGTGCGGCTCCTTTGCCTTTATCGTCGCCTCCACCCTGGTGGGGGCCCTGGTGGGCAACTTTGGCAGCGACTGGGTGCTGCACACCATGGTGGCCGGGCTGCTGATCATGCTGGGGCTCAGCCTGCTGCCGCTGCGACCCGCCCCCCGGGAGCTGCAAGGGGAGCGGGCCAAGGCCTCGCTGCTCGTCACGCTCAGGTCGGCCCCGGTGCGCAGCTTCCTGCTCATCACCGCCCTGCTGCAGGGGAGCCACGCGGCCTACTACGGTTTCAGCGCCATCTACTGGAAGAGCGCCGGCTACAGCGGCACCCTGATCGGGTATCTCTGGGCTCTGGGAGTGGTGGCGGAGATCGCCATGTTCGCCGCGGACAAGCGCTTCCTCCAGCGCTTCGGCGCCCAGACGCTGTTTCTGGTGGGGGCCCTTGGCTGCGTGGTGCGCTGGGTGCTGCTCGGCAGTTCTACCGACCTGGCGGTGCTGGTGCTCGGCCAGCTGCTGCACGGGGTCACCTTCTGCGTCAGCCACCTCGGCGCCATCCGCTTCATGACCCGCCAGTTGCCCGCGGAGCAGCAGATCCCCACCCAGGCGCTCTATGCGGCCCTGGGCCTTGGCATGACGGTGGCGGCCCTGATGGCGATCTGCGGCGTGCTGTTCGAGCCGCTGGGGGGCGGCATCTTCTTTATCATGGTGCTGGTAGTGCTGCCGGTCTTCGTGTTGCGGCTGCGTGAAGAGAGCCCTGAACAGGGCCGATGACACAGGTCTGCCGGTCTCTGGCGCGGCAGGCCTCCGACTTATCTGGAAAAGGGAAGTAGAGAGATGCACCAAGGATGGCTGCTGATCGGGTTGTCGCTCGCCTATCTGGGCTTGCTGTTCCTCATCGCCTATGTGGCGGACAAGAACAAGCGCCGTCGCCCCAAGGGGCAGCCTCTGCTCTACAGCCTGTCGCTGGCGGTCTATTGCACCTCCTGGACCTTCTTCGGCACCGTGGGCCAGGCCAGCGAATCCCCCTGGTCGCCGGTGCCCATCTACCTGGGCCCCATGCTGGTGTTCCTGTTTGGCTGGCGCCTGCTGGCCCGCCTCATCCTGGTGGCCAAGCGCGAGCACATCACCTCCATCGCCGATTTCATTGCCGCCCGTTATGGCAAGTCCCAGCGCCTGGCCATGGTGATCAGCCTCATCGCCGTCATGGGGATACTTCCCTATCTGGTGCTGCAGCTCAAGGCGATCGTCACCGGGCTCGATCTGCTGATGGCCAACAGCACGGGGGTCAGCCCCACCAGCAACATGGCGGAGCTGGCGCTGGGGGTCACCCTGCTGCTGGCCCTGTTCAGCATTCTGTTCGGCACCCGCAACCTGGATGCCACCGAGCACCACAGGGGCATGGTGGTGGCCATCGCCTTCGAGTCCGTGGTCAAGCTGCTCGCCTTCATGGCGGTGGGGGGCTTTGCGCTCTGGCTCATCATCGCCAGACCGAGCGAGGCGCGTACCCTGGTGGCGGGCGACTTCCTCGATGCGGTGGTGGCGGTGACGCCGGGCGGCCTGCTGGAGCTCGCCATCTACACCCTGATCGCCATGTGCGCCGTCATCTGCCTGCCGCGCCAGTTTCACGTGACCGTGGTGGAGAACAACCAGGGGCAGGATCTGCACTGGGCCCGCTGGATCTTCCCCCTCTATCTCTTCCTGATGGGGCTCTTCATCTGGCCTCTGGCGCTGGCAGGCAAGCAGTGGGTCGGGGCAGACATGGCCTCGGATACCTATGTGATAAGCCTCCCCATGTCCCTCGGATTCGACGGCATGGCGATGCTGGCATTTCTCGGCGGCACCTCGGCGGCCACCGGCATGGTGATCGTCTGCACCATCGCCCTGGCCATCATGGTGAGCAACGATCTGGTGTTGCCGGTCCTGCTGCGCCGGGTCTGGCAACAGGGGCGGGATGAGCGCCTGATGCGGTTGCTGCTGCAGGTGCGTCGGGGTGCCATCTTGCTGATTTTGCTGGCGGCCTGGGCGCTCTATCTCTGGCTCGGGGATCTCACCAGTCTGTCGCGCATCGGCTATCTCTCGTTCGGGGCCGTGGCCCAGTTCGCACCGGCCCTGCTGCTCGGCCTGTACTGGCGTCATGGCAATCGCAAGGGCGTCTATCTCGGGCTCGCCCTCGGGGTCAGCCTCTGGTTCGTGACCCTGCTGGCGGAGAGCGGACTGCTGGCTGGCTCCCCTCTCGAAGCCCTGCTGGCGCCCCCAGACTGGCCGGCGGTGCGGGATCTGAGCCTGGGGGCCTGGTGCCTCTTCCTGAGTCTTCTGCTCAACCTCGCCGGCTATGTGGCGGGCTCCCTGCTGTCACGGGCGGCGGTGAGCGAGCGGCTGCAGGCAGCCAACTTCGTCGGCAAGACGAGCCGGGATACCTCGGCGCTTTATCATGCGCGGGTCTCGGTGAAGGAGCTGGAGATGCTGGCGGCCCGCTTCGTCGGTTCCAGCCGCGTCAAGCGGGCCTTCGGCCGCTTCGCGGGCGAACGGGGAGGCACCCTGGCGCCCCAGATGCAGGCCTCCGCCGAGCTCATCGCCCACACGGAGCGACTGCTGGCCGGGGTATTCGGTACCTCGTCCGCCCGCCTGGTGCTAGCCTCTGCCCTGCAGGGACGCAACATGCAGCTCGAGGAGATCGCGACCATAGTGGACGAGGCCTCCGACATGTTCCGCTTCAACCGCGGCCTGTTGCAGGGGGCAATCGAACACATGGGGCAGGGGATCTCCGTGGTGGACAGGGAGCTCAGGCTGGTGGCCTGGAACCGACGCTACATCGAGCTATTCTCCTATCCCCCCGGTCTCATTCAGGTGGGCCGTTCCATCGAGGAGATCATCCGCTACAACGCTGGACAGGGGTTGTGCGGCCAGGGAGACATCGAGGCCCAGGTAGCGCGGCGGGTTGCCTTCATGAAGCGTGGCAGCCCCCATGTCTCGGCGCGGGAGCGTCCCGATGGCCGGGTCATCGAGATGCAGGGCAACCCCATGCCTGCGGGGGGCTTTGTCATGACCTTCACCGACATCACCCCGTTCAGGGCGGCGGAGCGGGTGCTGCGGGAAGCGAACGAGCACCTGGAGGCGCGGGTGGCCGAGCGCACCCACGAGCTCTCCGAACTCAACCGCCAACTGCTGCTGGTAAACCAGCAGGTGGAGCGGGCCAACCAGTCCAAGAGCCGGTTCCTTGCGGCGGTGAGCCACGACCTGACCCAGCCGCTGAACGCGGCCAAGCTCTTTACCTCCTCCTTGCTGGAGATGCTGCCCCCGGAGGACGAACCGGCTCGCATCGCTCGCCACATCGACGACGCCCTGGGGGCGACCGAGGATCTCATCACGGATCTGCTGGACATCTCGCGCCTCGAGGCGGGCAAGTTCAAGGCGAAGAAGCTCGATTTCGCCCTGAGCGATGTGCTGGACAATCTCAAGGCGGAATTCGGCGTGCTGGCCCAGGCCGGTGGGATCCAGTTCTCCGTGGTGGAGAGCCGCCTTGCGGTCTACAGCGATGTGCGCTTGCTGCGGCGGGTGTTGCAGAACTTCCTCACCAACGCATTTCGCTACAACCCCGGCGGTCGGGTGCTGCTCGGCTGTCGCCGCATGGGGGAGAAGGTGCGCATCGAGGTGTGGGATAACGGCCCCGGCATCCCGGAGGGCAAGCAGGAGGCGATCTTCGACGAGTTTTCCCGCCTCGATCACTCCCGCACCGCCAGGGAGCAGGGGCTTGGCCTCGGGCTCGCCATTGCCCGCGGCATCTCGCTGGTGCTGGGTCATCAGCTCTCCCTGCGCAGCTGGCCCGGAGCGGGGTCCGTTTTTGCCATCACCCTGAACCTCGCGACCCGGCCCGTCATCCCCAGCCAGGTGACGACCCCGGCCCTGCGGGACAGCCAGCTGGAAGGGGTCAGGATCCTCTGCATCGACAACGAGGAGGATATCCTCATCGCCATGGCCTCGCTGCTGGGACGCTGGGGCTGCGAGGTGCGCTGTGCCCAGAGCCAGGAGCAGGCGGAAGAGATCATCGGCGGCGGCTTCCTGCCTGCGCTGGTGCTGTCGGATTATCACCTGGATGACGGCAAGACCGGGTTGCAGGCGCTGCACATGATCAGGCTGGCCCACGGCAACGGTATCGGCGGCATCATCATCAGTGCGGATCGCAAGAGCGAGTTGCAGGCACAGATCCGTGAGCACGGCTTTGGCTACGTGAGCAAACCGGTCAAACCTCTCAAGCTGCGCGCCCTGATGAACAGCCTGCTGATGCCGGTTCAGTGACTGGTCTCACAGAATCGAGCATTGGCTGAACATTTTTTTGATGCCATCCAGGCGCCATGATCGACGATGATGATGCCTATTTCGTCGCCATTTTCCGGATTTGGTGATAATTGAGTCTTGTTGGGTGTCACTTTTGGCAGGTGGCACCCGGGCGACTCTCCTCTATAGTCATTCGGCGATTATTTTTGTCGCAAATCAAGTTGTGCAAAAAGGCAAACCGGATGAAAGTCCGGGACGCAAAGCTTCCGGTCTAAGGGTCTGCGTACCTAGGATAGCGGGGCCACCACAGGTTGTATCGTCCATGGGCCAAGCCATGGTTGCGATGTTGTCTGCGTTACCTGGCAGGTTGCGTTGCCTTTTTCGTTGTTAATTCCAATAACGAAATAAGGAAGTTCAAATATGTTAAGTCCAAAACTTTCCCTGCTGGCGCTTCTGGTCGGGGGGCTTTGCACTACCTCCGCCTTCGCCGCTGCCCCGGGCAAACCCACCATTGGCTCCGGCCCCACCAAGTTTGCCATCGTTGAAGTCAATCAGGCCGCTTCGGCCTACAACCAGCTGGTGACCGTCCACAAGGATGGCGCTCCCGTCAGCGTGACCTGGAACCTCTGGTCCGGTGACGTCGGACAGACCGCCAAGGTACTGCTCGACGGCAAGGAGGTGTGGTCAGGCCCGGCCTCCGCCGCGGGTACCGCCAACTTCAAGGTCACCAAGGGGGGGCGTTACCAGATGCAGGTGGCCCTGTGCAACGCCGATGGCTGCACCCTCTCCGACAAGAAGGAGCTGATGGTCGCCGATACCGACGGCAGCCACCTGGCGCCGCTCAATGCGCCCCTCAAGGAGAACAACAAGCCCTACGCCAACAAGTCCGGCAAGGTGGTGGGGGCCTACTACGTGGAGTGGGGGGTCTATGGTCGCAAGTTCACCGTGGACAAGATCCCGGCCCAGAACCTGACCCATATCCTCTACGGCTTCACCCCCATCTGCGGTGGCAACGGCATCAACGACAGCCTCAAAGAGATCTCCGGCAGCTTCGAGGCGTTGCAGCGCTCCTGTGCGGGCCGCGAAGACTTCAAGGTCTCCATCCATGATCCCTGGGCGGCGATCCAGATGTCCCAAGGCAACCTCAGCGCCTGGGATGAGCCCTACAAGGGCAACTTCGGCAACCTGATGGCTCTCAAACAGGCCCACCCGGACCTTAAGATCCTGCCGTCTGTCGGCGGATGGACCCTCTCCGATCCCTTCTATTTCCTGGGTGACAAGACCAAGCGCGATACCTTCGTCGCCTCGGTCAAAGAGTTCCTGCAGACCTGGAAATTCTTCGACGGCGTGGACATCGACTGGGAGTTCCCGGGCGGACAGGGGGCCAACCCCAGCCTGGGCGGCCCGAATGACGGTGCCACCTATGTGGTGCTGATGAAGGAGTTGCGAGCCATGCTCGATGAACTGGAAGCCGAGACCGGCCGCCAGTATGAGCTGACCTCGGCCATCAGCGCCGGCGGTGACAAGATTGCCAAGGTGGATTATCAGGCGGCCCAGCAGTACATGGACCACATCTTCCTGATGAGCTACGACTTCAGCAGCGCCTTCGACCTGACGAATCTGGCCCACCAGACCAACCTCTTTGCCTCCAGCTGGGATCCGGCCACCAAGTACACCACCGACAAGGGCGTCAAGGCGCTGCTGGGTCAGGGGGTGACACCGGGCAAGATTGTGGTGGGGGCGGCCATGTATGGCCGTGGCTGGACCGGAGTGAAGAACTACCAGGCCGGCAACCCCTTCACCGGCACCGCTACCGGACCGGTGAGCGGTACCTGGGAAAATGGCGTAGTGGATTACCGCGACATCGTCAACAACCGCATGGGCGCAGGCTGGGAGCAGGGCTATGACGAGTCGGCCGAGGCCCCCTATGTCTTCAAGGCCAGCAGTGGCGACCTCATTACCTTCGACAACGACCGCTCGGTCAAGGCCAAGGGGCAGTACGTGCTGGCGAACCAGCTCGGCGGTCTGTTCGCCTGGGAAATTGATGCGGACAACGGCGACATCCTCAACGCCATGCACGAGGGGCTGGGCCACGGCGAGGGTACGCTGCCGCCGGTCAACAAGCCGCCGGTTGCCAATGCCGGCAGCGATCTGAGTGCCACCGGCCCGGCCGAGGTGACCCTCAACGGCAGTGCCTCCCACGATCCGGAAAACGGGGCGCTGACCTACAGCTGGAAACAGGTCTCCGGACCCCAGGCCAGCCTGCTGGATGCCACCCAGGCCAAGGCCCGTGTGGTACTGGATGCCGTCAGCAGCGACATCAATCTGGTGTTCGAGCTGACCGTGACCGACGATCAGGGGCTCTCGGCCAAGGATCAGGTGGTGGTCACCAACAAGGCGCCGCAGCCGAACCTGCCCCCCGTGGTCAGCGTACCGGCCAGTGCGACCGTCGAGGCCGGCAAGCAGGTGAGCATCAAGGCCACCGCTTCCGATCCCAATGGTGATGCCCTGAGCTATCAGTGGACAGTGCCGGCCGGGCTCAGCGCCACCGGTCTGGACAGCGCGACCCTGGTGGTAACGGGTTCGAACGTGACCAGTGATACGGCCTACGATCTGACCCTGGTGGTCACCGACGGGGCGCTGGATGCCACAGCCGTTACCCGCCTGACCGTCAAGCCGGCCAGTACAGGTGGTGGCTGCGAGGCCAGCGATCCGGATGCGGCCAACCATCCGGCCTGGAGTGCAGGTACCGTCTACAACACCAATGACAAGGTGAGCCACAAGCAACTGGTGTGGCAGGCCAAGTATTGGACCCAGGGCAACGAGCCGAGCCGCACCGCCGATCAGTGGAAACTGGTGAGCCAGGTGCAACTGGGTTGGGATGCCGGAGTGGTCTACAACGGCGGTGATGTCACCAGCCACAACGGCCGCAAGTGGAAGGCCCAGTACTGGACCAAGGGCGATGAGCCCGGCAAGGCCGCCGTCTGGGTCGATCAGGGCGCGGCGAGCTGCAACTGATCTGCCGTGATGAAAAATGGGGCCGAGGGCCCCATTTTTGTCTTGCTGCGTGGTCGGGTGTCTCTTCCCTGTCAGAGGAAAGGCGCACTCGCTTTGTCAAAAAGGCCCGTCAGGGCCTTTTTTCATGGTTTGTCACCGGTTCACAGCGGTTTTTGCCACAGGCTGAGCAGCAGATCCTGCTCGAGGGCGTCGGGCCCCTGGTGGGTGAAGGCGTGGCGCTGCTCGCCGCTGGCACGCCAGCCGAGGCGACTGGTCTCCAGAATGTGCTCGCGCAGGCCCTGATCCAGCGCCGTACTGAACTGGGCGCGTTGCTGAGCAACACTGACAAGCCCGGTGAGGGCGGGCCAGCTCAGGGGATGTTCCATGCTCACCGGATTGAGGCTGACGCGCAATTGCCACTGATGGCGAGGGCCTGGCTGCACGTGGAGCAGATAGCCGCCCGACGCCAGCCAGCTGACCAGGAGTTCCGTCTTGACCTTGAGGTCGTTGACCAGCAGCACCTGGGCCGTGCCAGGCAGTAGCGGGGCGCGCACCGGGTCGGCGATGACGAACTGGCCTTCCGGTTGCGCCTTGTTGGCGGCGAAGATGGCATTCTTGGCCAGATCGAAACCGCCGACCTGCCAGCCGGGCAGCCGCTCAGCCAGGGCGCGGCAGTAGTACCCCTCGCCACAGCCGAGGTGGACAAGCTCGCGCTCGCCAAGAGGAGCGAGCAGGTTCGCCATGGCGTCTACCAGAGGCAGCTGGTGGCCTTGTTCCAGGAAGCGGCGCTTGGCGCGCAGCAGGGCCCGGCTGTCGCTGTCCTTGGGGTTCTTCTTGCCGGGGATGAGGTCCAGATAGCCTTCCGGTACGGGATCGAAGTGGTGCTTGTTGTCGCAATAGACCCCGCGGGAGGCGGCATGAAGGTGCAGGGGGCTGCGGCAAAGGGGGCATTGAAGGTGCATAGGAGTTCTCTTGGCGAAGGCCATGACGGCGGGGCGTTCGGGATTATAGGGGAGAGGATCGGAAAAGGCTGCCATGGGCAGCCTTTTTATCCAACGGCGCTGTGCGGGCGCCGTCGGCGGAACCCGGTCATCGGGTACCAAACACCACTATGGTCTTGCCGTGGGCGGAGATGAGCTCCTGCTCTTCCAGCATCTTGAGGATGCGGCCGACGGTTTCACGGGAGCAGCCGACGATCTGGCCGATCTCCTGGCGGGTGATCTTGATCTGCATGCCATCCGGGTGGGTCATGGCATCCGGCTGTTTGGCCAGGTTGAGCAGGGTCTGGGCAATGCGGCCGGTCACGTCCAGGAAGGCGAGGTTGCCGACCTTCTGGCTGGTGTGCTGCAGGCGCTTGGCCATTTGACCGGATAGACGCATCAGGATGTCCGGGTTGACCTGGATCAGCTGGCGGAACTTCTTGTAGGAGATCTCGGCGACTTCACAGGCGCCTTTGGCACGTACCCAGGCGGAACGCTCCGGATTCTCGTTCTCTTCGAACATCCCCATCTCGCCCAGGAAATCCCCCTGATTCAGGTAGGAGAGGATCATCTCCTTGCCTTCGTCATCCTTGATCAGGACGGCGACGGTGCCCTTGACGATGTAGTAGAGGGTTTCCGCTTTTTCACCGGCGTGGATCAGGGTGCTCTTGGCGGGATACTTATGAATGTGGCAATGCGACAAGAACCACTCAAGGGTGGGATCGCTTTGCGGTTTGCCAATGATCATGAGACTTCCTCTGTAGTGTCATTTTTATGGACTGTGCGTCCAGGCAAGTTGCCAAGCTTGCCATTCCTTACTCTTTGGTCGCAGTAGAATAAGAGCCTTTGCCTGTGCTGACAAGGCTTTGGGGTTTTGCCGTCCACCGGTGAGCCGCCATCTGCTGCGTCGTCCGGGGCATTCTAGGCAAGAAGAGGAGGTCGAATGTTGATTTCGATCTATTTCCCTTTGGGTCGTCGTCCGTTTCGCAGGAGAGGCTGCTGTCGCCACAAACGGGGCTTTATCGTCGGGAACGGGCAAGATCTTGGCGCATGTGCCACTCGACCCCGGCTTGAGGTATGCTATGGGCGTTAGAACCGTCGTCATTGAGAGGAAAGTGAGAGATGAAAGCCAAGGTCAGCTGGGTGGAAGGCATGAAGTTTGTGGGGGAGAGCGAGTCCGGTCATCAGGTGACCCTGGATGGCGCCAACCCGGGTGAAGGTGCCAGCCCGATGGAGATGATCCTGCTGGCTGTCGGCGGTTGCAGCTCCATCGATGTGGTCTCCATCCTGGAGAAGGCCCGTCAATCCGTGACCGCCTGCCATGTCGAACTGGAAGGGACCCGCGCCGATACCGTTCCCCGGGTATTTGAGCAGATCCACCTCAAGTTCGTGGTGACCGGCAAGGGGCTGGCGGAGAAGCAGGTCGCCCGTGCGGTGGATCTGTCCATGGAAAAATATTGTTCAGTTTCCCTGATGTTGGAAAAAGCGGTAGAAATTACCCATAGTTATCAAATTCTTGAGGGTTGACCGCTAAAGTTTGTCCCGTCGATAACGCCATGACATAAGGAAAGTGCGATGAAAAAAATGATGATGTTGCTTCCCCTGTTCGGTCTGGCCGCCTGCAGCATGCCGCAGCCGACCCAGTATCAATACAGCCAGTATCAGTGCGGGGAAGAGTTGCTGGCCATCACCTATGATGCCCAGGCCGACATGGTGCAGTTCCCTTATGCCGGTGTCTATCACAAGCTGGGGCGCATCGAGTCGCCCAAAGAGACTGCCAGCTATTCCGACGGGGTGACTACCTTCTCCCGTCAGGACAAGCAGGCCACCCTGGTCAAGAGCGGTGTGACCCAGCTGACCTGCGAGTTGAAGTGACCCTGATGCCGTCACGGCGTGCATGGAAAACGGCCTGCGTGAAGCAGGCCGTTTTTGTTGAAAGAGACATCAGTCTGACGGTAGCGAGCCCAGCAGCTGGGCGGCCAGTTGCTGGCTAAGCTGGCCACGGGCTTCCTCTGCGACAGGCACGTCGCTGGCGAGCTGGATGGCGCTGCTCCACACCGCTTTCTGGCTATGCCCGTCGAGCAGCACGACGGCCAGGGTCCCCTTGCGGGCATTGGCGGCGGCGTTCAGGCCCGGTGTCATGCCGAGGCGGGAGAAGATCTCGCCATCGCTCATGTCCTGGCTGCCAGCTACCCCGATGGCGACCCAGACGTCGGCCTCATCCAGGGGAACGCTGCGCCAGCCTTTGCCGTCCAGTTGCCGGATGACGGCCTGCTGTACCGGTTCGAGCCAGGGCGCGGCGCTGTTGCCCGCATACTGGAATTGTTCGGCCAGCGCATAGCGTGGTGTCGCCCCGTAGGTCCAATGCTCCGCCGGGCGAACCACCATGGTGCCCGTTTCGACCGTGGGTGCGGCGGGGCCGGAGCTGCAACCGCCCAGCAGGGTTGCCAGCGTGAATGAGAGAAGTGCAGCGCGCATCGTTAAGCTCCTTGGCTCAGGTGATCTTGCCTGTTTCGATCAGTTGCTGGATCAGGGGGCGCAGGATCAGTTCCATTGCGAAGCCCATCTTGCCACCCGGCACGACGATGGTGTTCATCCTGGACATGAAGGCGCCGTCTATCATCGACAGCAGGTAGGGGAAGTCCACCTGCTTGATGCCCCGAAACCTGATCACCAGCATACTCTCGTCCAGGCTGGGTATCACCTTGGCGCTGAAAGGGTTGGAAGTATCGACGGTCGGCACCCGCTGGAAGTTGATGTGGGTGCGGGAGAACTGCGGCGTGATGAAGTTGATGTAGTCGTCCATGGAACGCACGATGGAGTCGGTCACCGCCTCGCGGGAGTGGCCGCGTTCCGAGGTGTCGCGAATGAGCTTCTGGATCCACTCCAGGTTGACGATGGGCACCACGCCGATGAGAAAGTCCACGTGCCGCGCCACGTTGTGCTCCCCCGTGACCACGCCGCCATGCAGTCCTTCGTAGAACAGCAGATCCGTCTCGCCGGGCAGATCCTGCCAGGGGGTGAAGGTGCCAGGCATCTGGTTGAAAGGCACCGCCTCGTCGAAGCTGTGCAGATAGCGCCGATACTGGCCGGTGCCGCTCTGGCCATACTCCTGGAAAAAGGACTCCAGCAGACCGAAGTCGTTGGCCTCCGGGCCGAAGTAGCTGATATGCCGCCCCTGCTCCCGGGCCTTGCGGATCGCCACGTCCATCTCGGGCCTGGTGTAGCGGTGAAAACTGTCCCCCTCGACCACGGCCGCCTTGTATCCAAGCTGGTGGAACATGGAGCGGAAGGCGTTGGTGGAGGTGGAAGTACCGGCACCGGACGAACCGGTGACCGCGATGATGGGATGCTTGGCCGACATAGAATTCTCTCTTCCTTGGGAGTTCCGTTATAAGGGGTGGCCCAAAGTGCGGTCAAGTGCGCCGTCATCCTCCCGCTGCCCCCACGCTTCCCGACAATAGCGGTGAACGAGGGCTGCCCTGTGCGCTGGGGACGCCGGAATAGGCGCTGCTGGGTGGCGAGCTGGCCATGCGGCCTGATGGTGCGAGTTGGATAGGGGGAGGGCGGGGTGAGCCGCCCGATAAGCCGTGACCGCGTTACGCTTGGGGGAAGTCGTCAGTGGGTGACTTGCTTAAATGAGTCTTTGGGACGACATTGACACTTTCGTGCAGCTCGCTATAGACAAGCACGGCGCTACCTTGTAGCAATTGTTGCCTGACTGCTTCGACCTTGTCGGTCAGGCTGACATCCTGTTCACCGTATTCGGTGCCTTCTTGCAGCACAAAGTGTTCGAGCAGGTTGGTGAGGGTGTCCGGCTCCAGTTCTTGCCAGGGGATAATCATGATTTCATCTTCACTCAGTGGGTTGCGGATATTGTCGGTGTCTGGTCGGCAAGCGCAAGGGATTTGTCTCGTTTTGGACGAGGGGTGCCATGCAATCCATTGACGCACGCCGACCCTCCAGTCAATTCGAACAGCACCTGTTCGATGCCCGCCGCCGCGCCCTGAGCGCCGGTTTGCGCTGGTACTGGGTCATCAATCTCATCGCCCTCGTATTTCTGCTGACCCGCTTTTACATCTATCGGGATGCACACCTGGTACTGGTCGACAACCTGCCCTGGTCTTACAAATGGCAGCTGATCACCATGATAGGAGTCGGCCTGTTGCTGCCGTTCGGGTGGGGCTGGCTCTCCCGTCAACCCCATGTCATCTGGCAGGGCTCCCTGTACGTCTGCGTCCTTTCCTGGGGATTGGCCTGGGCCATGGTGGGTTACACCATCTCGATCGTCGACTTGAAGGGGGGCTTCAGCTTCATTTTCAACATGGTCAGCCTGCTGCTGACCGGTCTCGTCGCCGCGTATTGCGATGTGCGGCTGTTTTACGCCCTGGTGTCGGTCCCCCTGCTGTTCTTGCTGATGAGAGCCTCCTGGAGCCCTGATCCTTTTGTTCTGGTCAACACCATTGTGGTCGGGGTCTTGCTGGTGGTGCTGGAGACGGGGCGGCGCATGCTCAACGGCTGGTTCGAGCTTGCGGTGTCAAGGGAGCACGACAACCTGATGCTGGCAAACAAGATGAATGCCATGGCTCACCGGGATCCCCTTACCGGCATTGCCAACCGTCGCCACTTCGATCAGGCGTGCAAGCGTGCCATTGCGCAAGGCACGACCCTGGATGTGCCGCTCACCGTAATCCTGCTCGATGTGGATTTCTTCAAGCGCTACAACGATCGCTATGGTCATCAGGCGGGGGATGAGTGCCTGATCCTGGTGGCCGAGTGCCTGGAGGAGAGTGTGCGGGAACCCGGTGATCTGGTGGCGCGCTACGGGGGAGAGGAGTTCGTGGTGCTGCTGCAGGAGACGACGCTGGCCGGTGGCCAGGAGGTGGCGGAGCGCATTCGCACCACTCTGGCGGCCAGGGCTCTGCCCCATGAGGATTCCGACGTTTCCCCCCACCTCACCCTGAGCCAGGGGATAGCCCAGTGGCGAACCGGGGAGAGCCTCGTCATGCTGCTCGAGCGGGTCGATGGCGCCCTCTATCAGGCCAAGGAAGAGGGGCGCAACGGTTATCGGCTCGCACCTTGAGTCTGCTCCCGCAACCACTGGCTGATGCGCTCATCCAGCCAGAAGCGGGGGCGCCAGGGAGAGCCGTGCAGGAAGCCCACGTGGCCGCCCTGGCTGCTCAGCTCGTAGCGCACCAGAGGGGAGAGCTGCTCTGCCGCCGGAATGACGGCATCGGTCATGAAGGGATCGTCGGCGGCGTGAATGACGAGGGTCGGGATGGGAATGCGGGCCAGCAGGCTCAGGCCGGAGCAGGTCTGGTAGTAGTGATCGGCGCTCTCGAAACCATGGAGCGGTGCCGTCACCAGCTCGTCGAACTCCCTCAGTGTGGCAATGCGGGTGATCTGGGCCGGCTGCCAGCGCGCCCGTGCCGCGCTCTGGCGCCGGATCTTGCTTTGCAGGTTGGTTCGCATGGTGCGCAGCAGGTAGTTCTGATAGACCCGTGAGAAGCCCTGATTGACCCGATCGGCACAGCTTGCCAGTTGCAGCGGGGCCGACACTACCACCGCCGCTTTCAATTGTGCCGGGCAGGCCCGCGCCAGCAGATTGACCAGCATGTTGCCCCCCAGGGAATAGCCGATGGCGACCAGGGGCCGGCCTGGAAAACGCCGCCCCAGCTCGGCAATCACCGCCTGGGCGTCCTCAATGGCGCCTGAGTGATAGGCCTGCAGCAGCCGGTTAGGCTCGCCACTGCACCCCCGAAAGTGCATCAGCACCGCCTCGTTCCCTTGCCGCTGCAGGTGGGCAAAGAGTCCCTTGGCATAGTGGGAGTGAATGCTCCCCTCCAGTCCGTGGAACACCACCACCAGGGGGTGTTCATCCTGGCCGGGTTCGCCGCTCCAGGCCAGATCGACGAAATCGCCGTCCGGGAGTTCGAAGCGCTCCTGGATGAAGCGGGCAGGCGAGCGGCGCAGCCACTTGGGCAAAATGGTTTGCAGATGGGGGTTGCAGGCCCACCAGGGGGCGTGGAAGTGGCTTTCTGTCAACATGCAGCGACTCGGAAGAGCAAGGAGGAAAAGGGGGCGGCGAGCCCTTGGCTCGCCGCGACATCAGGCCAGCAGACGATCGTGGTGCTCGGCGCCGCGCAGCATGGCCTGGATCAGTTCGTTGGCTTCAAACTTGGTGAGCGCCTCGTGGGCGCCGACCTGATGGGCCCGCTCCACGCTGATCTCGCTGGAGAGGGAGGTGTGCAGGATGATGTAGGCTCCCGCCAGCTTGGCATCGCTCTGTACCTCGAAGGCCAGCTCGTAACCATCCAGCCCCGGCATCTCGATATCGCTCACCAGGATGTCGATCCGCGTGCCCTGGGAGACCCGTGTCTGCATCAGGGTGAGGGCGTCGCGTCCGTTGGTGCAGACCTCGTAGGGGATGTTGATGTAATCGAGCGCCGCCATGAGCTGGCGACGGGCGACGGAGGAGTCGTCCACCAGCAGGATCCGCATCGGCTTGAGCCGCTCGCGTTGCACGTCGGTCAGCACGGGGTAGAGATGGCTGGGATCGTCCGGATAGACCCGCGACAGGATGAGTTCCACATCCAGCAACTGGATCAACTGTTCTCCCACCCGGGTCACGCCGGTGACGAAGACGTTCTGTCCCAAGGAGGGAGGGGGCGGCTCGATGTCACGCCAGTTGCACTCGGTGATCTTGTCGATGCCCCGCACCAGAAAGCCCACCAGGGTGCGGCGGCAATCGGTGATGATGATGAAGCAGTGGGGCATCTCCTCCCGGCTGATGGGGCGATAGCCCACGGCCATTGCCATGTCGATCACCGGGATGGTGGTGCCGCGCATGCTGGCGGCCCCGAGCACGGTGGGATGGGATTGTGGCAGGGCGGTGAGCTGGGTGTAGGGCACGATCTCCTTCACCTTGAGGGTACCGATGGCGAAGGATTGTCTGGCAGAGAGGTGGAACAGCAACATGCCCTGGGATTGGTTGGCCTTGCTCGTCATGGCGGATGTCCTGTTGATCTAGTCGGTGACGGTCAATCGGGTGTTCAGCATAAAGGATGGTGACATGAATGACTCCTTTGTTGTTAGCGGCGGTGAGCCGCAAAACTGGATTTCTTTTGCCATCCTTTTATGCCTCTCTTATCGGGTCGCGGACGGCTGAGGGGAGAGGGGCGCCCCGAGCCATTGCAGATGAGCCTCGGCCAGCGCGCTTTCATCCCGATAACCCAGCCTGCTCACCACCTGTGAGGGTGTGCTGCCGCTTCGCAGCAGGCGAATCCCCTGCAACAGTTGCCACTGATCCTGCAGTGCCTGGGCGTCCGGGCCCTCGAGACCGCGAGTGCCCAGCAGGGTCTGCCAGGCAGCCACGCTATCCGGCTGCGCTCTGGCCAGGGCTTGCCAGGCATCTTGCAGTGCCTGATCCCCCAGTGACGAGATGGTGCAGCCATGCAACTCATCCCCCACCACTTGCAGTCGCTGCCCATAGGGGCCTTGCCAGTCTCGGGGGCGTGACCAGGCCGCCAGGCTGTCCAGCAGTGCGTCCATCAACGGGTTTGCCTGCAACCAGCCAGCCTGGGCGGGCTGGGGCACCCGCACGGAGCAGGCCAGCAGATCATGCTGGCAGCCAGCCAGAGGGGTGAAGGCGGCGAGGGCATCGGCACAGAGCCAGAAGTGGCTGCCAGGTGTCAGCAGCAGTTCATGGGCACCCAATTTCAGCAGCGCCGCCCCCTGGGTGACGCGCAGCAATTGGCCCATGGGGGAGCGCTTGCGGGGGCCGACCTGAAGGGTGGAAGTGGAAAAATGCTGATATTCGATGGCGTGATGCATGTAAAAACCCTGATATGATGCTGCCTGGAGGTAACAAAAATGGAAACCAGACGTAAAAAGCGCTTCATTGCCGGGGCGGTTTGCCCGGCGTGCGGCAAGATGGACACCATGATGCTGTATATGGAGCATGGAGTCGAGAAGGTGACCTGTGTCGAGTGCGGGGATACCCAGGTGCAGACCCAGGAGCAGGTGGACAAGGCGACGCGCGAGGCGGAGCAGGTGATAGGGGTGTTTCGTCCCGAGTGAGTGCCATGCCTCAAGGTGATGGTACGCCGGTCAGGCTGGTCGCTGTTGATGACTTTTTCATCACACTGAAGCCGGGCCAACCATATGCTTGTCTGCCTTTTTGAGGTATTCTGAGCCCGTTTTTTTCTATCCGCAGGATCCCTGACATGAAAGTAGCTCCCCTGAGCGTGGTTACGCTGGAATACACGGTCACCGACGAACACGGTGAAGTCATCGACACCACTGTCGGTAAAGAGCCGCTGGTGTATCTGCACGGTACCCGTTACCTGGTCTCCGGCCTCGAAGCCGAGCTGGAAGGTCGCAGCGTGGGCGAGGCGTTCGACGTCACCCTGACGCCGAACCAGGCCTATGGCGAGTACGACGAGAATCTGGTGCAGGAAGTGCCCGGCGAGCTGTTCGACGGTATGGAAGTGTCTGAAGGGGATACTTTTGTGGCCGAGACCGACGACGGCCACCGCCCGGTGACCGTCATCGAGGTGTCCGAGGAGTTCATCAAGGTGGACGGCAATCATCCCCTGGCTGGCGTGACCCTGGGCTTCAAGGTCGAGATCAAGGACGTACGTGCCGCGACCGCCGAAGAGCTGGCCCATGGTCATGTGCACGGCGCCGGTGGCTGCGGTCACGATCATGGTCATGACCATGATCACGGCCATGATCACGATCATGACCACGGTGGCTGCTGTGGCGGCCATGGTCACAACCATGCACACGATCACGGCGACGATCACGGTCACGGTGGTTGCTGCGGTGGTGGCGGTTGTGGTGGCAAGGGCCATCAGCACTGATCACGGCCTGGCCGATGATAAAAAACCCGCGCATGGCGCGGGTTTTTTATGGCTGGCACTCATCAGTAGTGCGGTGGCGGCGTCTCTTCGGCCATGCTGGCGATCTGGCTCGGCTGTACGCTCTGCAATTTATCCACCAGTAGATGGATCTGGTGTTTGAGCCGGTCCAGCTCGCGACCCTGGGTGGTGACCTCGTCGTTGAGCTGCTCCACCGTGTATTCGGCAAAGGCGAGGCGGCTTTCCAGGGTTTCGAGGCGTTCGTTTAGTTGCTGACTCATGGGCCTTTTGGTCCTTACTTGATAGTCCAGATTTCAGCCAGGCCACTGGAGCTGGCACTGACGAGGTGGTCATTGTCGCGCAAAGCCACGCCATAGACCACAGCGCTAGGCGGTTTCACCTTGGGATGGGGCGAGACGCGCCAGCTCTGCAACGGCTGGCCGTCACTCACCTGCCACAGAGTGAGCTGGCGGGAGGGGGCGCCGGTGATGAGCCAGTTGCCGCCGTTGGCAAAGCGGGCGCTGGTGTAGACCTCGAAGCGGTGATCGTATTGCAACCGGCTGTGCTCCTTGCCGGTTTTGAGATCCCAGATGCTGGCCTGGCGACTGTCTGCGGTGAAGGCGAAGCGTCCGGACGGATCCAGTCTCGCCATCACGACTCGCCCGGCGTGGTTGAAGCGCCACACCACCTGGCCCGTGCGGGTATCCCACAGATAGGCGCTGTAATCGTTGCCGCCGGTGAGGGCATAGCGACCATTGGGGGAGAGATCCACCGTGTTGACCTGTTCGGTGTGGCCGAGGAATTGCAGCCGGCGTCCGGTCTGGGTGTCGACCACTTCCGCCTTGCCGTCTTCACGGCCGATGAGCACCTGGCGGCCATCCGCCGAGATCGCCGCATCGCGCAGGCGGGATTCTGGCAGGGAGTAGTAGCCCTGGGAGCGGCCATCCTGCAAGCGCCAGATGGCGAAGGTGTGCTGGGTGGCGGTGATGGCATGGCTGTCATCGGGGGAGAAGCGGGTCAGGGTGACGAACTCCTCCTGGTCATCGCTCTGGCGCCAGCGCCAGCGCTCCTTGCCCTGTTCCAGATCCCACACCACAGTGCCCTGACCCAGGCTGGAGACGAGCGCGAGCTTGCCGGAACTGGCGAGATCCGCACTCAGCAGACCCTGGTTGGCGAGGCGGATCTGCTGGCTGGGAAGTGAGCGTTGTTCGCACCCTGTCAGCATCAGGCAAATACCGATGAGATAAATGGCACTTTTGATCATTTTTCCTGTCTCATGCTTTCGTTACCTGCGATCACGGCGTTAGTATAAGGCGCTTATCACGATAAACCTCTCATTTCACGAAGGAACCGAGAGCGGTATTTAGAGTTTTGGAGAAACTGATGAACAATTTTCTGAAGGTGTCCCTGTTGGCTGCGGCGGTTGCCGTCGGTCTGACTGCTTGCCAAAAAGATGAGAAACCTGCTGCGACCAACACCGCAGAGGTCAAGGCAGAAGCCAGCAAGCCGGCAGAGGCCCCCAAGGCTGAGGCCAAGAGCTTTGAAGAGCAATCCGGCTATGCGATCGGCCTCTCCATGGGTCGTTATATCGCCAATACCCTGGAGCGCCAGCAGGAGCTCGGTATCAAGCTGGACAACACCGTGATCCTGAAGGGTGTCACCGACGGTCTGGGCAAAGAAGCCAAGATGACCGACGAGGAGATCCAGAAGGTTCTGCAGGAATACGACGCCAAGATCAACGAGCTGACCAAGGCGAAGGCCGACAAGGATGCCGTGGAAAACCTGAAGAAGGGTGAAGAGTTCCTGGCTGCCAACGCCAAGAAAGAGGGCGTGAAGAGCACCGAGTCCGGCCTGCAATATCAGGTCGAGAAGATGGGTGACGGCGCCAAGCCGAAGGCCACCGACATCGTCAAGGTGCACTACACCGGTACCCTGACCGATGGCACCAAGTTTGACAGCTCCGTCGATCGCGGCGAGCCGGCTACCTTCCCGCTCAACCAGGTGATCCCGGGCTGGACCGAAGGGGTGCAATTGATGCCGGTCGGCTCCAAGTTCAAGTTCTTCCTGCCGTCCAAGCTGGCCTATGGCGAGCACGGCGCAGGTTCCATCCCGGCCAACGCCGTGCTGGTATTTGACGTAGAGCTGCTGGCCATCGAAAAACCGGCTGCCGATGGCGACAACGCCAAGAAATAAGCTCAAAGCACCATAAAAACGGCTCCCCAGGGAGCCGTTTTTGCTTGTGTATTGTCGCAATCCCCCGGATAAAGCGATGAGGCCGTCTTGAGTGTGTGGCGGCTAGCCCCCAGAATAGACAACAAAATCAAGCGCAAGGATGGATCTCGTGGCTGAAAGCAAACCCCGTGTCCTGTTGGTGGAAGATACCCGCAGTCTGGCGGTCGTCTATGAGCAGTATCTGGCCCAGGATGGCTACGAGGTGCAGCTGGCAGATTGTGGCCAGCAGGCTTTGGCACAATTGCTGGCAAGCCCGCCCCCCGTGGTGCTGCTCGACCTGGAGTTGCCCGACATGTCCGGCATGGACATCTTGCAGCAGATCACGGAGCGGCAACTGCCCTGCTCCGTGGTGGTGATCACCGCTCACGGCTCGGTGGATGTGGCGGTGGAGGCGATGCGGTTCGGGGCCTTCGATTTTCTCACCAAGCCGTTCGATGGCAAGCGCCTGTGCGCCACGGCGCGCAATGCCCTGAAGCACCAGCAGCTCAGCTCGCTGGTGGCCCAGTATCGGGAAAACTTCGAGCGCAGCTCCTTTGCCGGTTTCATCGGTGCCTCCATGGCGATGCAGGCGGTCTATCGCATCATCGAGAGCGCGGCGCCGAGCAAGGCCACCGTCTTCATCACTGGCGAGAGCGGCACCGGCAAGGAGGTGTGCGCCGAGGCCATCCACCAGTGCAGCCCGCGTCGGGATCAGCCCTTCATCGCCCTCAACTGCGCCGCCATTCCCCATGACCTGATGGAGAGCGAGATCTTCGGCCACGTGAAGGGGTCGTTTACCGGTGCCCAGGGGGATCGCAAGGGGGCGGCCAGTCTGGCGGACGGCGGCACCCTCTTCCTCGACGAGATCTGCGAGATGGATCTCGACCTGCAGAGCAAGCTGCTGCGTTTCATCCAGACCGGCACCCTGCAGCGGGTCGGCAGCGGCAAGCTGGAGACGGTGGATGTGCGCTTTGTCTGCGCCACCAACCGGGATCCCCTGGTGGAGGTCAAGGCCGGACGGTTTCGTGAAGACCTTTACTACCGCCTGCACGTGATCCCGCTGGCGCTGCCCCCCCTGAGGGAGCGGGGAGAGGACATCCTGCTGCTGGCCCGGGAGTTGCTGCTGCGTTATGCCGGTGAGGAGAACAAGCGGTTCAGGGACTTTGATGCGGACGCAGTGCAGGTGCTGCTCGACTACCCCTGGCCCGGCAACGTGCGCGAGCTGCAAAACGTGGTGCGCAACATAGTGGTGCTCAACGATGGCGAGCTGGTGAGCCCGGATATCCTGCCACCTCCCCTCAACGGGGGGCGTACCCTGGCCCCGGAGCCTGCGGTCGGGATCGCGGATCCCCAGTCAGAATCCGTCGTCGTTCGCAGGCAGGTCCGTCCGCTCTGGCAGGTGGAGAAGGAGGCCATCGAGCAGGCCATCGCCAGTTGTGACGGCAACATCCCCAAGGCGGCGGCCCTGCTGGAAATAAGCCCTTCCACGATTTATCGCAAGAAGCAGAGCTGGGAAGAGGCGAGTCCGGCCTGAGCCGTCACCTCTGCTCTCGGGCAGACATGCTGATGTGCGGGGCGGCCAATTGGCCGCCCCGCACGCCTATCAGAGTTTGGCGAGCTGCTTGAGCCTGGCCAGCCGTTCTGCCTCGTTGGCGGTGAACCAGCCATCCTGTGACAGCAGAAACCAGGCGCGGGCAAAGAACTCGGGTGCCGCGGGATCATTGAGCACGAGCGCATTCTCCCCCAGCTCCTCGAACACATAGCCATCCTCGGGGGTGCCTGCGGCGGCCATGTCGTCGCGCAACTGCGCCAGTTCGGCCATGGCCTGTTCATGGCGATCCTGGGCCCGGCTCAGGCGCGCCAGACTCCAGCGGGCGATAAAGGCTTTGCCCTGGTTGTTGTGCTGCTCGTGCCAGGCCAGGCACTTTTGCTGACAGGCGATGGCCTCGTCGAGGCGACCCAGCTCGAACAGGGTCCAGCCCTGATTGTTATAGAGGGTGGCGAGCCAGCCTCGCGCCCGCTTGTCGTGACTGCGCTCGGCCAGGGTCATCGCCAGCTGGTGCCAGTGGCTCTGCTCCTCCAGGGGGGCGGCGATGGCCACCATGTGGGCCGCATCGATGGCCAGATAGTGCTCTTCGTGCTGTTCTCCCAGTTGCCAGGCCTGTTCAAACAGGGCTCTGGCGCTGGCCTTGTCACCGGCGGAGTTGAAGGTGCGGCCACGCTCCAGCAAGGCGCGCAGGCGGGCCCGTGGAGTCGCCTCGGTGAGGCGGGGTTCTATCTCGTCGAGCAGCTGGTGCGCCTGTGCAAACTGGCGTTGCAGCGAATGGGTACGGGCTATCTGGGTGAGGAGCTCCAGCTCCCATTGCAGGTTGGTGGCACGCGCCTCGGGCAGCAGTGCTTGAAAACGCTGGGCGCTGGCAACGGGATCCTGATAATCCCACAGCGCCATGAAATCGGGCGGATTGTTCATCTGGCCTCCATGCCGGTTATCCGCCCACCAAGATGCCTGAAGGCCATTCTTTGTACAAGAAGGGGGGCTGGCGCCATCGTGACGCCAGCGCTTGCCGATCAGTAGACCATGGCAAGGCTCATCAGCATCAGACCCAGGGCGGCAAAGGCTCCCTCCTTGATAGCCAGGCGCGGTACCAGTGCCTTGGGCAGGGCAGGGAACAGGCTCAGGGCAAAGCCGAACCCCGGCATCAGCCAGTGGAAAGCAGGGCTTCGCAGGGCGGGATCCGCAGCGCCATTGATGACGATGAGCAGGATAAAGAGAGTGAAGGCGGGCAGGATAAACCAGCGGGCATGGCCGGCGGCAACCGCCCGCAGTGGCGAGATGCGATAGAGCACCAGGGTCACGAGGAAGAGGGCGAGGGGAGCCAGCAGATAGAGCGGGGCCGGATTCATGATGAGTGTCTCCTGACAAGGGGGGCAGAGTGTAGGCAGTCCGGGTGGGGAATGACCAGTCCCCCGCGCCCGGGCTGTGAAGCGGATCGCAGGGCAAAGGTTTGCCTGGGCAGGATCAGCGGAACCAGAACCAGAGCACGGCAAATACCAGCCAGCTCAGCACCAGCAGGATCCAGGGCAGCGGGTGCTGGCGGGTGAGCTCGATGACCTCGGCTTCGCTCTCCTCTTCCCGTGTCTCTTGGGAAGAGTGCCTGGCTTTGGCTTGCAGTTTCTTCTGGCGGCTGGCTTCGCGGGCCTTCGCCTTCATCTGTTTCTTGTATTCGTCTATGCCCTTCTGGATCCCCTGGGCGATGAGCTGGGTTTGCTCCTTGGTCTGCCCCGGCTTCTGGTTGGCACGGGCGATCTTCATCGCCTCCTGCTGGGTTTCGGGGGAAATTTTGTCGTACTTGGCCATTCCAGGCACTCCTTGGCATTGATTGGCGGGCAGTATGCCATAACCGTTACCGGCGGGCTGCCATCATGGGGGAAATTGCTCTGTGAGTGGGGGGCCTCTGTTCCAAATAGGGGAAACAGGTTGCGTGGATGATCACATTTGGCGGAATTTGTGAGTCGCCGATGAAAAACCGTCACATGTTGTTTGTTATATTACCGCCCGATCCTGGATAGGGTCGTCCAATAACAAAATAACAAGGTGATATGGAAATGAATTATAAATTTGTCAAAGGAAGTATCGCACTGGCAGTGCTTGCCGCATTGAGCGGCTGCAATACCTCAAGCAACGACAGCGTCGCCCCCTGCACCGAAAATGTCTGCAAGCTGACCATTTTGCATACCAATGATACCCACGGTCGTTTCTGGCACAACGACAAGGGCGAATATGGCATGGCGGCCCAGAAGACCCTGGTCGAGCGGCTGCGTGCCGAGGCGAAAGCGGCGGGCAGCGAAGTGCTGGTGCTCTCCGGCGGTGACGTCAATACCGGGGTGCCAGAGTCGGATCTGCAGGATGCAGAGCCGGACTTCATGGCCATGAACAGCATCCGTTACGATGCCATGGCGGTGGGCAACCACGAGTTCGACAACCCCCTGACCATCCTCGAGAAACAGCGCCAGTGGGCCCAGTTCCCGATGATCTCCGCCAACATCTATGACAAGACGAGCGGCAAGCGCTACTTCGATCCCTACAAGGTGTTCAAGCTGGAGAGCGGCCTCAAGGTCGCCGTTCTGGGTCTGACCACAGAGGACACCGCCCAGCTGGTGGATCCCAACAACGTCCAGACCCTCGAGTTCCGCGATCCGACCACGGAAGCCGCCAATCTCGGCAAGCAGATCCGCGACAACAAAGAGGCGAACCTGGTTCTTGCCATCACCCACATGGGCCATTACGAGAATGGTCAGCACGGCAGCAACGCACCGGGTGACGTGGAGATGGCCCGTGCACTGCCGGCAGGCACCCTGGACGCCATCATCGGTGGTCACTCCCAGAACCCGGTCTGCATGGAGCCGGGCACCCCGGACAAGTACGCCGACTTCAAGCCGGGCGACGACTGCCAGCCGGATCAGCAGAACGGCACCTGGATCATGCAGGCTCACGAGTGGGGCAAGTATGTAGGTCGTGCCCAGTTTGACTATCAGAATGGCAAGCTGACCCTGACCCAGTACGATCTGATCCCGGTCAACCTGAAGAACGCGGACGGTGATTTCATCCAAGAAGAGATCGTCAAGGATCCCGAGCTCTACAACACCCTGCTCACCTATCAGGAGAAGGGACAGCAGGAGCTGGGTGTGGTCATCGGTGCCACCGATGGCGTACTGGACGGTGAGCGCGCCAACGTGCGCAACAAGCAGACCAACCTGGGTCGTCTCATCACCACCGCGACCGCCGAGAAGCTGAGCACCGACTTTGGCATCGTCAACTCCGGTGGGGTGCGTGCCTCCATCGCGGCAGGGGACATCAGCTACCGTGACGTGCTGACCGTGCATCCGTTCGGCAACACCGTCAACAAGGCGACCATGAGCGGCAACGAGCTGCTGACCTACCTGGGTCAGGTCGCGACCAAGACCGCCAATACCGGTGGCTATGCCCAGTTCGGCGGCATCAAGATGACGGTGGATTGCCAGGCCAAGAGCGTGGACATCGCCACCATCGGCGGGAAGGCCTTCGATCCGGCAGCAACCTACAGCTTCTCCATCCCGAGCTTCAGCGCGGCCGGTGGTGACGGTTATCCGAAGATCGACACCATCAATGCCGGTCTGGTGGATGCCGGTGTGCTGAAGGATTATATCGCAGCGAAGAAGATCATTCAGGTCGCCGATTATCAGCCGGCCGGCGAGGTCAGCTATATCAACTCCACCTCGGTAGAGGGTTGCAAATAATCCCTGCACCCCGAGCCAATAAAAAAGAGAGGCAGCCATGGCTGCCTCTCTTTTTATTTTCAATGTCATCAGCAGTGTCTCTCGGGAAATATATCCGGCCACGGGAAGCTGCCCCGAAATAGGGCATGACACAATCCGATGGCAATAAAAAGGCGACCCTGAGGTCGCCTTGATGAAATGGGTCGGTTGAACCTTAGAGCTGCTCGATGCCGACGATATGCCAGGGGGCATTGTCCTTGGCGAGATCACGCTCGAGGTGCCACACCTCCTTGATATCCTCCTCGACCTGCTCCTGACGGTCCATGTAGCGGCCGCTGAAGCGCACGCTCACCTGGGCCCAGTCGCTGCCGTAGTCGGCACGGACCAGCTGGGTGTCCACGTACATCACCTCGGTGTGCTGCTCACCGGAGAGCTCGGCGCGTTCGGCCTTGAGGTGCTCGAACAACTCGGGGCTCACGTACTCGCGGATCTTCTCCAGGTCGTTCTTGTTCCAGGCCTCTTGCAGGGTGCGGTAGTGATCGCGGGCACCGGCCAGGAAGCCGTTCATGTCAAAGCCCGGGGGCAGACGGAAGGGCACGTCGCTGTCGGCAAAACCGGTGGCCTGCGGGGCGCTGTGGCTCTGCTCGAACTGCTGGGGGGCCGCGCTCTGGGGCGGTTGATAGCCCGCATAGGCCGTCTGTGGCTGGGCCGCTGCCGCCTTGTTCCTGCGCAGGGCTCGGAACAGGAAGACACCGCCCAGTGCCAGCAGGGCGATCAGCAGGAAGTCCATCCCTTGCAGACCTTCGAAGGCGCCGCTGCCCAGCAGGTAGGCGAACAGGCCGCCGGCCAGCAGACCACCCAGCAGGCCGCCCATCATGCCGCCTTTCTTGGGTGCCTGGGCGCCCACGGTCGGGTTCTTGGTGTCGACCGGCTTGGCCGCAGGTTGGGCCGGAGCCGTCTTGTAGCTCTTGCCAAAGGATTTGCCGCCACCAAGTTTCTTGGCCTCGGCGATGGGTGCCCCAAGGCCAATGGCCAGGATCAGGGCAAACAGGGTCAGCATCTTTTTCATTTTGACTCTTTCACTCTCATGTAGGTGGGGGCATGCTCTGCTTGTGCAAGCTCAGCGAGGCGCATGGCAGGCTGCCAGTCCCTTTTTGTGTTGCAGCTTGCGGGTATGATTATCACGGATGGCATGAATTATTCATGAACAGATTGAGTCGTCCGACAGGGGAGGCGCCCATGAGACACAGACGGCCGAGTCGCTCGGTGCGCAGGTTGCGCAACAAGCAAAGAGCAAGAACGAAAGATCAGACCCTGGTCTGGCCCTTTCTCGTACTGTGAGGCAGGTCTGCGGCGCAGAAGTGGATGACGCTGACGAGGCCAGGGTCCCGTCTTGTCGCCGGATGCGATGACGGGACGTATTAGCGCTCGCGATGGCGGGGTTTCTTTTGTAAAATTCCCGTCCCCTTCCCGCTGCGGTTTTTATGTGTATGGCAGAGCAAGTGACGGCGAAAAAAGACGCCAAGACACAACAGCTGAAAGTACCTCCCCACTCTTTTGAGGCCGAACAGTCCGTACTGGGCGGTCTGATGCTGGACAACGAGGCCTGGGATCGGGTCGCCGAACGGGTGATCGACAAGGATTTCTACAGCCGCCCGCACCGCCTGATCTTCCAGGCCATGACCCGCCTCTCCAACGCGGGCAACCCCATCGACCTCATCACTCTGCAGGAGGAGCTCGAGCGCTCCGAGCAACTGGAAGAGGCCGGTGGCTTCGCCTATCTGGTGGAGATCGCCAAGAACACCCCGAGTGCCGCCAACATCAGTGCCTACGCCGAGATCGTGCGTGAGCGGGCGGTGGTGCGGGAGATGATCTCGGTCGCCAACGAGATAGTCGAAGCGGGCTACGAGCCCCAGGGCCGTACCTCCAACGATCTGCTGGATCTTGCCGAGAGCAAGGTGTTCCAGATCGCCGAGCAGCGCACCAGCGCCAACGAGGGCCCCCAGCCCCTGAAGCTCATCCTCGAGCAGACCGTCGACAAGATTGAAGAGCTGTTCAAGACCCCCCACAACGGGGTGACCGGCGTGTCGTCCGGCTACAACGATCTGGACAAGATGACCGCCGGCCTGCAGCGTTCGGATCTGGTCATCGTCGCCGCCCGTCCCTCCATGGGCAAGACCACCTTTGCCATGAACCTGTGCGAGCACGCGGCCCTCACCGCCGACAAGCCGGTGCTGATCTTCTCCCTCGAGATGCCCTCCGAGCAGATCATCATGCGTATGCTCGCCTCCGTGGGGCGCATCGACCAGACCAAGGTGCGGACCGGCCAGCTCGACGACGAGGATTGGGCGCGGCTCTCCTCCACCATGGGGCTGCTGCTGGAGAAGGGGAAGATGTACATCGACGACTCCTCCGGCCTGACCCCGACCGAAGTGCGCTCCCGTGCCCGTCGGGTGGCGCGGGACAACGGCGGCATCAGCATGATCATGGTGGACTACCTGCAACTGATGCGGGTGCCGGCGCTGTCTGACAACCGTACTCTGGAAATCGGTGAAATCTCCCGCTCCCTCAAGGCGCTGGCGAAAGAGTTGCAGTGCCCCGTGGTGGCGCTCTCCCAGCTCAACCGAAGCCTGGAACAGCGGGCCGACAAGCGCCCGGTCAACTCGGATCTGCGGGAATCGGGCTCCATCGAGCAGGATGCGGACTTGATCATGTTCATCTACCGCGACGAGGTCTATCACGACGACAGTCCCGACAAGGGGATCGCCGAGATCATCATCGGCAAGCAGCGTAACGGCCCCATAGGACGAGTGCGGCTCACCTTCCAGGGTCAGTTCTCGCGCTTTGACAACTACGCGGGCCCGGCGTTTGATGATGACTACTAAGTCGGGAGCCTGCTCCCGGCATCCAGACACAGTTTTCCCGGTTCGACAATTCTGCCGGTCCGGCCTTAGACGATGAGATTTGAGGGCTGACACCACCCGGTGCCTGATTATCATGCCCTCGTAAGGGAAAACAGATGAAAGCGGCTATCGCCCAGATCAATACAGCGGCCCTGCGCCACAACCTCGCTGTGGTTAAACGCCACGCCCCCCAATGCAAGATCATTGCCGTGGTCAAGGCCAACGCCTATGGCCACGGCCTGCTGCCGGTCGCCCGCACCCTGGTGGATGCGGCCGCCTACGCGGTGGCCCGCATCGAAGAGGCGCTGATGCTGCGCTCCTGCGCCGTGGTCAAGCCCATCGTGCTGCTGGAGGGCTTCTTCAGCGCCGCCGACCTGCCGGTGCTGGCGGCCAACAACCTGCAGACCGCGGTGCACACCTGGGAGCAGCTCGAAGCGCTGGAGCAGGCGGAGCTGCCTGCCCCCGTGGTGGCCTGGCTCAAGCTCGATACCGGCATGCACCGCCTCGGGGTACGGGCCGAGGAGATGCCCGCCTTTATCGAGCGCCTCGGCAAGTGCAAGAACGTGGTGCAGCCGTTCAACGTCATGACCCATTTCAGCCGCTCCGATGAGCTGGAGCAACCCACCACCCGCGAGCAGATCGACCTGTTCAGCCAGCTGACTGCGCCGCTCAAGGGCGAGCGCGCCATGGCCAACTCGGCAGGCATCCTGGCGTGGCCGGATTCCCACTGCGACTGGGTGCGCCCCGGCGTTATCCTCTACGGCGTGTCGCCTTTCCCCAATACGGTGGCGGCGGATTATGACCTCCAGCCAGTGATGACCCTCAAGACCCAGCTCATCGCGGTGCGCGATCACAAGGCGGGCGAGCCGGTAGGCTATGGCGCCAACTGGGTGTCGGATCGCGATACCCGGCTCGGGGTGATTGCCATCGGCTATGGCGACGGTTATCCGCGCATGGCCCCCAACGGCACGCCAGTGCTGGTCAATGGCCGCATCGTGCCCCTGGTGGGCCGCGTCTCCATGGACATGACCACGGTGGATCTCGGCCCCGGCGCCACCGACAAGGCCGGTGACGAGGCGGTGCTCTGGGGGGAAGGGCTGCCGGTGGAGCGGGTGGCCGACCAGATCGGCACCATTCCCTATGAGCTCATCACCAAGCTCACCTCCCGCGTCTTTATGGAGTACGTGTAGGCGAGTCGCCCCTCATCCCCAACCCTTCTCCCGCGAGGGGAGAACAAAAAGGCCGCCCCGACAAGGGCGCAATGCTGTTCACTTAAGAGAATTTGAGTTCCAGTCCACGTAGTATCAGGACAAAAAATCGAGGGAGGCATGATGCCTCCCTCTTTCTATTGCAAGCCCCGCTGGATAAAGGCTGGAGGAAGATCGACTGGACACAGCCTTGCCCCCTCAACTCAAATCCAATTTATGAATAATCAGTCAAAAAAGTGCTTATCTGAACAGCATTGCGCATC